>DATNJO010000177.1:0-14446 GCA_035603895.1 Pyrinomonadaceae bacterium | reverse complement strand
CCCAGAATGAGACTCGTCGCACCGTTGAATGAGACCACAAATAGAAGCTACGTTGTTAGTCCCTTGTGGAAACTCGAATAGAAGGGTGAACCAATCAGATCTCTAATTCCTCTTGACACGACCCGGCTTCATAGAAGGGTTCGAGCATTTGCGAGAACCCTGGGGAAAGCAAATAAGGTGTAGAGCAAATGCTGAAAGCGTTGGCGAGTTCTGGTGCCACTGGTTGCCAACACCTTTGGTGTTAACCTTCTTTTTCTTTTGAGTTCCCAGGGTTGTGCCAACCCTGGGCTGAAATTAGCTAACGCCTTCGGCGTATTCGCTATCGCGGGACCTTGTGGTCGTTCTTTACGAAACCTATTGATCGTTCTTTACGAAACCTATTGGTCGTTCTTTACGAGACCTATTGGTCGTTCTTCACGGGTGTCGCTTCGAGGCCGGTGACGTACTTCTTGCGGTATTCCTCCAACTCGGCGGCCAGCGAGGTATCGAGGGTTCTTAATTTCGCAAGCTCCTGATCCACGATCTCCGACTCATCCTTGGCAAAGTCGACGCCCTGGATGAAGGCTTTGACGACGCCATATTGTGCTCGCGCAAAACCGGGCTTCAACTCCAGCGCTTTGCGAAAGTAAACGAGCGCACGCTTTTGCCGACCATCAACTACCCAATGATCGCCTTCCATCACCGCCAAACCCATCGCAACGAGCGCTTCCGGATCGTCGGGCTTTTTCGCAAGCGCATCTTTCGCAGATTGGAGTTTCTCCGCGCGCTTCAACACTTCGATAAACTGCGGAAAAGTGTTGTCCTTGTCAGACGTTCTTTCGTCCCAAAGCTTTCGCGCCTCAACGAGCCGTCCCTGCTTTACCAACAGACGCCCGAGTTGGAAACGCCCGATCATGCGCTTTGGATCTGCCGCCATTCCTTGTCTGAATGCTTCCTCAGCGCCTTCCTTGTCTTTCACATAGGACAGAACGTTGCCAAGCACTTCGTATGCGCTAAGCAGCTTCGGATTCAACTTGATCGCCGTTCGCAGCGCACTAATACCTTCAGCGCTTCGCTCTTTGTCAAATCCGATCAACTCGCCGAGTAACGCGTAAGCCTCAGCGTAATTCGGATCGACTTCGATTGCCTTGCGAGCTGCCGCGATTGCTTCCGGTCTCGCGTTGCGGTACTGGTCGGCCACGGCTTTGACGAAATACAAATCTTTCCTGCGTGGTTCCAAGCGAATCGCTTCGACTAAGGTTTCAGAAGCACTCTTGTACTTTCGCTGAAGGGTGTAGATGTACCCTACCATCGCACGCGGACGGTAATCGTTAGGGTTGAGTTCCGTAGCCGTCAGAAGAAGCGGAAGAGCTTCGTCGAACTTTCCGTCCTGATACAAATTCGCAGCCTTGTCAAAGAGTTCGTTTGCCTGACGTTCCTGCGGCGATTGCGCGGCCGCTGGAATCGCGAAGACTGCAAGTAAAAGGACCGAGGTGATCAAGCGTTTCATGGTTTTGCTTTGGGCTCAGCGTAGAACACTTTGTTGACGATCTTCCACTCGTCGCCAACCTTCAATAGCGACATGTAATCCGTAAAAGTAACGGTCGGGTATTCGAGAACTATTTTCGCGACGCCTGCATTGCCGGTGACTCCACTGCTCTGACTGGTTTGGACCGAAAGTTTACTATGAGGAACGGTTATTAGTACGACGCGAAGTGCTATTTGTTCGGTTACTATCGACACTTACTTATGCTGACCGCCTGGCTCAAACGGCTCGCCCGCAACGTGTTCGCTCCACGCAGAAAGATGCAGTCGACCTTTGCGCCGTTCTACAGTGAGAACCGCTGGGGCGATGCGGAATCTGTCTCTGGTCCGGGCTCGAGTCTCGAACGCACCGTGAAACTCCGCAGTGAGTTACCGGCTCTTCTCGATGAAATCGGCGCGCGGACACTGCTCGACGCTCCGTGCGGTGATTTCAACTGGATGAAGCACACCACGCTCAACCTCGCACAATACATCGGCGCGGATGTCATTCCCGAGCTCATCGCGCGGAATCAGAGTCTTTATGGTAACGAGCGGACGGGTTTCGTCCTGCTCGACCTAACACGCGACAAACTGCCATGCGTCGACGTGATTCTGTGCCGCGACTGCTTCATTCACTTCTCGAACCGGCACGTCGCCGCCGCCATCAGAAACTTCAAACGCAGCGAATCCACGTATCTCCTCACAAACACGTATCCCGACTGGAGTGAGAATCAGAACATCCGTACTGGGGACTTCCGCTACATCAATTTACGGATGTCTCCGTTCAACTTCCCTCCACCGCTGAAACAGATCGAAGAAAAACTTCCAGACGAACGGGCACAGTTCTTCGGCAAGACACTCGCACTTTGGAAGCTTGCAGATCTGTAAGCCACAAGAGGCACAAGAAGCACAAGACAGAACAGGGACTCCGTTACTGATTTGTCCTTCTTGTGCCTCTTGTGGCTAAAGCTTTCGGGCGAGCGAACGAAAGAGTGCGCCCACGACAGGCAGCTTCACGAGTCGCTGACGTAGGCGAAAGGTCTGCGAGTTCAGCAGAACGTTGCGCTGTTGTTCGAGATGCAGCGCGAGTTGTTGTAGATAAACTGCTTCCGCACGCGCTTCAGCATCAGAATCACGCTCGGTGATTGCAAACTCGCTCACGACGTCGTCGTAAAGCGCCAGAATCTGATCGATCGCCGCTTCACGTCCGGCGCCGTTACGAACGCGCCGCGACACTTCAGCCGCATCAACGGCGTCATACCGCGCGATCTCCTTTTCAAGCACATCCGGATCCACATTTCCCTGCAACGTACGCACACCAAAGTTCAGACGCCGAAGCTGGTCCACCTCGCCGCTAGTCACCATTGGCCCAACGCCAACCGTGTCGCAAAGAACCACTGCCGATCCAACCGCCAGCGCTTCGAGCGCACATCGCGCCTTCGCGAACACGATATCGTATTGGCCCAAAATATCCTGCGGCCGCGTTGAGATGCTGCCCGCTTCCGCGCCAATCACATCGAGCGTCAGTTGAGTTCGCCGGCAGGCTTCACGTACCGCAGCTACGTGTGTTGCTCCATTGCTGAAGACAAGCGCGCGCGCAGGCTTCGGCGGCAGCGGTTCACGCGGAAGAAACTGATCGACGTCAACTGAATTGAGGATGACAGAAACGCGTTCTTCCGAAACGCCGCTTTCGCAAACAAGCCGATCGCGGCACGTGTCGTCCACGGCGACAAAATGCCGAATGCGAGGATGCTTTGGCGGCGTTTCTTCCCAAGGCAACCAACCATGACAAAAGAAAACAGCGGGCGTGTTTGGAAAGCGAAGCAACGCCGCCATCGTCTCGATGTGATGCTGGCCGTGAATGAGATCGGGCAGAGTCGAGATCGCTTCGAGGCTATCGATCACCGGCACAGTCGCGTCGCGAAGTTCGCGTGCTGTTGGTCCAAGCTGTGGGCTGTAAACGATCGGCGTGTGTCCGCGGCGAAGCAGACTCGTTGCCAACTCGCAGACGTAAAGCTCCGACCCGGTTCGCCCGCGCAGAAAATGATTGGTAATTAAGATGCGGAGCGCACGCAAAGTTCTGGTCTTTCCGTTCTTGCCCGAATTGCCTCGGCGAGGGGAAGCATGTGCTCGCGGTAATAGATTGCCTTTTCGTAACGACCAGCGGTAACGAGTTTAGCGCCATAGAGCTCGTAAAAGAGAGGACCGTTCGTGTCCCAGTGGGTTCCCATCTGGTTATTGACAGCACGAAGACACTCGACACGAAAAGCGTCGAGCGGCACGCCTTCGACGATATCTCGCAGTTGCGCCTTGAGCAGTGGACGTGATTCCAGCTCTTCAAGAACCGCGGCACTCAATTCGACGTCCACTTCACCTGCCAGTTGTGGCTCGGAGAAACGCCGGATGCCTTGAAACGGTGTGCCCTGAAGTGCGGCCTCAACGTCGCGGGCGAGTTTGGGAGTGTAGGCAAGTGCGGCGTTCACTTTGCGCTTGAACGCGGCGTCGTCGAGATGCAGATGGATGTCGTTTTCGTTTCGAGTTTCGGCGGGCGCTCCGACAACGGCGAAGTCAAAATTTGCGATGTGATGATCATGCTGTTGCTTTGCGCGTTCGACGGCGGCGCCGATCATTACGCGGCAGATGTCATGCGCAACGCTATAACCTTCAGCGGCGTCGCCAACGACACAATCGATCTGTTCAATTACAAATGCCTGGGCCAACTCTTCGACCAGTCCGGCGAACAGTTCGCAATCACCTTTGAGTATTGCGGCGTAAACTTCGAGATCGGTTAGCCGGCCGTACACGACACCTTGCGTTGCACCGGCGCGTGCAAGCACTTCGCTGGTGCGCGAAAGACGCGGTTCGCCGGCGCGGCCGGCGCCATCTGTAAGAATGCAGACGTAGGGACGGGTCTGTTCTAACCAACCGTGAATGCGCAATTCGTGGCTTGGATGCGCGACGACAAGCGCAGATCGCCGGAAGGTTGCTGGGACCATTCGCCTCTTTTACCACAGATTACACCGATTCCAGAATCAATCTGTGTAATCTGTGGATTAAGACTCGAGACGCTGACGCGCGAGCCGTCGCAGTAGACGGGGAGCGATGCGAAGCATCAGCATTGTTGCTCCAAGCTTCCAGCCACCAAGCACGCGGTGCGCTTGCTCGAAAGAGACGCGCGCTTCGTCGAATCGTTCTCCGAGTAGACGAATCTTCCCGTCTGCGAGTGCTACTGCTGCTTCCTGCAACTCCATTGCCCGTGACAACTCCGCTTGCTCCGCGGGCGTGAGATCGTAAGTCTCTTTGATGTGACGGTAGACGCGTATCTCGCGCTTGAGGCGGTTCATTTCGTCGCCGGACAAACTGCCTTCACGACAGCGATAACGCAACAACACCTTTCGCTGGTAAGCCAGCCGCGCTCCGCGCTTCGCCATTCGCGTCCACATCTCAAAGTCCTGTGCATTGCGGAGGCTCTCGTCAAACAGTCCTGCCTCGATAACCGCGGACCGGCGTGCGACCACGCCCGATGTAATGACGTTGCAGTCGTTGCGGAGAAGACTTATGAACGTAACGGGTCCTTCAGACGGCGCGGTCTGCATGTAAGTCTTGCCCGCGATGGGCGAATCGCCAAAAAGCCGTGCGTCAGCGTAAACGAGGTCGTAGCCACCTTCGCGAACGAATTTCAACTGTTTTTCGAGGTAATCGGAGTGCCACAGATCGTCGCCGTCGAGGAAGGCAACAAACTCACCGCGTCCTTCGCGCACGCCGCGATTGCGTGCCGCACCGGCGCCGGCGTTCTCCTGCCGGATGTAGAAAATACGGTCGCGGTACGGCGTGAGTGCACGCTCGAGTTCCTCAGTATCCGGTGAGCCGTCATTGACGATGACGACTTCAAAGTCGGTTAGGGTTTGAGCGAACACGGAGTCGAGCGTCTCCGCGATGTAGGGCGCAATCTGATACGCCGGTATGACGACGCTGATCGAAGGAGTAGTCACTTCAGTCTGCTTCACCGCGATACTCCATTCGGCGACTGCGGGATCTCCTTTGAGAACGAGCAGATGGCCCAGGCTTTTCCGTCGCGCGTGTGCGAGTGGTGCGAGAGACCATATTCATGTTCCCACTTCCGCAACACTGCTTGTTCCTTCGGCCGCTCGGCGTCGTCCAGCAGAAGGATCGCGCCGCTCGCGAAATGTGATCGAAGCACCGGGAGCAGACCGAAGCGACCGCCCTTCACTTCACCCGGCGGACCATCCGCAACAATCAAACTAAAATCTCGCGGCAATTGATCCAGCGGAGGATCGTACCAACTGAAATCGCCGTAATCGCGCAACGGTGCGAGCCGCAGGTGAACGTTCGGCAGGTTATATTTCTTCAACGCTGCTTCGGTGTTACTAAAAAACTCTGAGTGATGCTCCAGCGTCCAAATTGGAATACCGCGGCGACCGGCGACTGATCCTAAGATGAGCGTCGTGAGACCGCTGCCGATTTCGAGCACCGGTCCTTGTGCCTTGGCCGCGGAACGCGTGACCTCTTCCAAATATCCGCCGACCGCGCGAAAACCGTCATCGCCCCACGCCTGTGCCAACTCGATCAAAACATCGCCACTGGGAGCTTCATTCTTCGGAAGCGCGGCGAGTTGTTGCATGGCTGCGTCTAACCGGCGTTCCCGATTGATGCTCTTGATCTTGTCCTTGATCGAACCGGGTATGACCTTTTTTACGAGCGGTAGCATGCTCAAATCAAATCACCTCTTCAACGTTTGTCTGCTTTTTCCGGAGCACGATTGCCGCCACTTCGCCAAAATCTCGCAGGATGCGCCGGCCTGCGGGAATCGCATACAGAAACAGTAGCGCGACCGCACCGGCAATAGCGGACGACGCCACCAGACCCTTGATCGGGCTAACGATCACTACCGAGCGACGAAACAAAAAGAGCGCACCAAGCACGGCGAGTGCTGCGCCAAAAGCGGGCGCGACAGTGATGTAGAAATCTCGCGGACGCACCGGACCTTTGCGCCCCACCCAGTAGAAGAGTAACGGCGCTGTGACCGTTACCCAGGTAACCGCGTAGGTGGTGGCCACGCCAACCGCGCCCCACGGTAACCCGGCGACTATCGCAGTAACGATGATCGTGCTGGCGACAAGCCCATAGCGAAACATGTCATTAGTGCGTCCCTGCGAGATGAAAAGCCAACCCGTGGTGTTGGCAATTGGCTGAATCAGTGCGGCCACACCGAGCGCCGCGAAGATGTGCGCGGCTTCTGTCCACTGTGGTCCCAACACGATCATCACGACCCAATCGGCAGTGGCAATCAACAGCGCAATGCCCGGCATCGTCACCACCGCGATCTTTTCGATGATCCTTACATAAGCGCGCCGGTAACGATCGGGCGAATCGTTCAGACGGCTCAACGCGGGAACAGCCACGGTTGTGATCGGCGCGTTGATCTGATCGATCGGTAACGTGAGGAGCTGATACGCCTTCGCGTAGAGTCCGAGTTGGTTGCTGCCCCAAACACGGCCGATAAGCATATTGTCGAGGTTGCGTGCGAAAAAGTTAACAACGCCGAAACCAGTCAGGTTTCCACCGAACCGCAACATCGAGCGCACACCTGAACCGAAGGCCGGTCGTCCCGGACGCCATCGGCAGACGGTCCAAATACCAATCATGTAGACGAAGCTCGTCGTCAGATGACCGGCAACTAGTGCCCAATACCCCCAACCACGCCACGCGAGTGCGATCGTTACAGTGATGGTCGCCACCAGGGCAACGAGCTCGCAGCCCACTTGAGCGAGAAAGCGCATCTGGCGATGCAAGAGCGCCTCGTGCTGGATCGTGAGCCCGCCGAAGAGAAAACCAAAGGCATACACGAACATGATCGTCGTGAGTCGCGGCTCGCCATAAAACCACGCGACGACCGGCGCCAGTGCTGCCGTAACTATCCCGACGCCGATACTCAAACCGACGTTCACCCAAAACAGCGTGCTGACCTGCGCTGACGTGATCTCCTCGCGTTGCACAGTCGCCGCGGACAGACCCAGATCTTTGAACATCGAAACGAAACCGGTGACGACCACGACCATACCAATGAGGCCGTAGTCTTCGGGTGTGAGGAGCCGCCCCAGCACCATTGTGGCGCCGAGTCCCGCTAAAAACTTGAACCCCTGCGAGGCAAACGTCACCGCGCCGCCGCGTGCCGTGCGCGCAGCGAGTCCGGCCTTCAGGCGCTCCGTATTGAAGTACCTGTCATCGGGCTGCCCGGATGCCGCAAGGGTATCAGCGGCATTTGAAAAGTCCTGGGCCATTGTGTACTTGGGAAGCGTATCCGCGCTCGGAACCGAACGGCGAGACGCAAACTCTGGTGCTTAAGTTAGCACGATTCCTAATTCAATGAAGTGGCAAGTCTGTCGAAAAGCTTGTGGCGGATGGCAAAGCGGAACCAACCTATGTCATATTTATCGGCGTCTCCCGTCCTCGTCAAGTCCTTTGGTGAGTTTTCCTGCGGATGTCAGAGAATCGAAATCTTCAGCCAGGACACTTTTACGGCGAAATCACGCGCAAGCGTGAGGCGTCGGGACTGATTCTTTCCGAGCTCAAGCACGAAACCGCGAGAAAACTTCCCACACATTCCCACGAACTGGCTTACTTCTGTCTGCTGCTGAACGGAAATTACTGGGAGCAGCTTGGCAAGAAGCGAATCACGTACAAACCGCTGACCGTGATGTTTCATCCGCCAGATATGACGCACATCGACGAGATCGGGCCGGCTGGCGGACGCTTTTTCAGCGTCGAGGTTAAGACAGAGTGGATGGATCGTTTGCGCGAATGCCTCGGGAACGTCGATCTCGACTCGAGTCTTCACGAAGGTGATTTGGCGTGGTTGGCGATGCGGCTTTACCGCGAACACAAAGAAGCGGATGCGTGTTCTGTGCTAACGATGGAAGGACTCGTGCTCGAGATGTTGGCGGTTGTTGGCCGACTCAAAGACAGTAAACAGCAGAGCCGACCGCGTTGGTTGTCGAATGCAGTAGACCTGTTGAATGAGGAGTTTCGCAGTAATTTGAAGGTGCAGGATATCGCTACCGAAGTTGGCGTGCACCCGTTTCATCTCTCACGCGTGTTTCGCACGGTTCACCGGCAGACGATTGGGGAATACGTGCACAAGCTGCGCGTTGCGTACGCGTGCAAGCTGTTAGAGCAACCCGAATGCGACCTCGCGAATGTTGCGCTCTCCGCGGGTTTTGCCGATCAGAGTCACTTCACGAAGGTTTTCAAAAACGTCACCGGCATGACGCCGGGTGTGTTTCGTCACCTCGCCTGCAGTTAGTGTCTCAGAATCCCACCAACATAGTTGGTGGTACTTCATACCCGACCTACAACCCTTTAGGCAGCGTCTCAGAATCCCACCAACATAGTTGGTGGTACTTTCATCCCCGACCTACAAACCCTTTAGGCAGCGTCTCAGAATCCCACCAACATAGTTGGTGGTACTTCATAACCCGACCTACAACCCTTTAGGTAACGTCTCAAAGTACCACCGACGATGTCGGTGGGATTCTGATACTCATTCCGCACGAAGCTCCAACGCCAGAATATTCTTCCGGTCGCGCAAGTAAAGACGCGTACCCGCCAACGAAGGCGCGGTCCACGAGTTATTGCTAAGCACCGCCGCTTTCGACGTGATCGTCAAACCTTCAGCCGCCGGAGTCGCTAACGAAAGGTTGCCGTCTTCGTCGAGAATGATGAAGCGGTTATCGGCAAACAGAAACGAGGCTCTCGGAAAACTCCGGTTGCGCCATTGGACCTTGCCGGTCTTAACGTTGATTGCGGTGAAAGGCGCTGGTCCAAAATCACCGCTCGAACCGTAGACCAAATCGCCGACGCGAATCGCGTTTGTAAAGTGAACGCGCATTAAGCCGTGCGCCCACAGTTCTTCAACAGTCGTTTTGTTTCCCGCGCGACTTAGTTTTATGACTCGACTTCCGCCGTTGTAACCGCTCGAGATGAACAGAAGATTGTCGGAGCCCCAAATGGGTGTGCTCGTATTCAAACCGAAGTCTACCGGGTGCGCATGACTCCACAGCAGATCGCCGTTACCCGGATCGACACCGACGACTTCTCCATACATGAAAGCGACAAGTTGATCCTGACCGTCGACGTTGATGAGGATTGGCGAAGAAGTGGAATTTCTGAAGTCGTGTTTCTTCCACGCTACCGAGCCGTCTTTCTGGTTGAAAGCGACGAGCGAACTCGCCTGGCCGCCGACCATCATGACAACTTTGTCTTTGTAAGCAATTGGGCTACAGGAATAACCGTTCACACGCACGAACCCGTGAAACTCAGTCATCAGATCGTGCGACCACAGAAGCTTTCCGCTCTTCTTGTCGAGACAGTGCAGCTTGCCCGTGGCGCCGGAAGTAAAAACGAAATTGCCGGTAACCAACGGCGTTGCGTGTGGACCAGGCCCCTGCGACATGTCGTACTCCGGCGAAAACGGCGCGGCATAACTGTACTCCCACACGGTCTTGCCCGTTGCCGCATCAAGCGCGATCGCGACTTCGTTGTCGCCCTTCCGATACATCGTGAACAGCATCCCGCGTTCGACAGCGATGGCTGAGTAGCCCTCGCCTAACTCTCGTTGCCAGATGCGCCGCGGTCCGGTTGCCGGCCAGTTTGGCGCGAGACCTTTCGTTTCGGAGGTGAAGTTACGATGTGGTCCACCCCACTGAGCCCAGTCAGACGATTGCCCTGGCGCCGTCAGCGGCATTGCCAACAGGAACACGAGCGCGATCAGGTTACGATTTTGGTTTCTTAAAACTGTTGGCATCGATTTGACCATTTATTGTTGCTGTTTCGATCGTGGCTGACAGAGCCGGGAAAGCCTGGCCATCAAAAGTCGCGCTGCTCTTGAATGGCAACGACAACCCTTCGACTGTCTTGAAGTCTGAATAGTTGATCGCGATCTCGCCGATGACGCCGCCGGGTCCGCGTCCGCGATACTTCTGGCTGAGCACGCGGCCTGTTGCCGGATCGATGCCGAGCACTGCGGTGAAATCGGGAAGTTCGACTTCGAGGCGTTCGATTGCTGTTTCGCCTACTTTGTCGCTGCCGGCGACCCACGCTTTGAAATCGGATTTGGTCCTGGCGCGCAAGAGAACAATCAGTTCGTGGTTGAGATCCTTGTAGACCGCCGCCCGTTCGGCTTCCGGCATCGAGCGCGCGGTGTTGTTGTAGTGGAAGAATGATTCAGAAGGTGAAACGACCGAGACGAGCGTGAAATTTGGTCTGATGGTTTCCTGCCGCACCGCGTCGGGAAACGCGATCTGCAACGTACTCTTGACGTTGTTTCCTCTCAGTTCTGTCTTCTGAAAACTAACGAGCTGGTCCACCTTTGACGCGCCGCCTAAAGTCTCGACTGCTTTGGTAAGAAGTTCCTGTCCGCGCTTGATCATCTCGGCGCTTGCCAGCGCTTTGGCTGGTGGAGGAACTTCCAGGTACTTCTCGGGAGCAGTCTTGAAAGCAGTTTGGCACTCTTCGGAGCCGAAGATATAAATGCGTCCGTTGTGAACTGCATAAAGATCGGGATTGCCGTTCGTGGGTGCTCCCATCCGGGCGCAATGGCCATCTAACTGGATCTCGTAGCGCGATGGATCCTTTTCAAACGCGGCCTTGTTCTCGGCGTTCGCGAAGATGTATTGGAACTTGCCGCGCGTGACTTTGAATTTCATGTCGCCTTGAACCTCTTTGCCCTGCGCGAGCATGACCGGGTCAAGACCTTCGAGTGGGATCAATGTTTCGGAAACAGCGGGCGACTGTTGCGCCCGGGATGACGGCGCAGCCGAAATCACTGCGATTGCAGCTAATAGCAAACAGAAGTAAGAGAGCAGAACGATGCGAGGTCCGCGTTTGTTTATCATGATCGCCTCCATGTGACTTAAACGATCCATCCTTTGCTTTGGTATTCCATGTAGAACGCGGTACGTTCTGCGGTTTCCCTGCCGAAGTAGCGTTCAACGACTCTGAGCGCAAGATCGATTCCTGACGTCAGTCCGCCTGCCGTTGAGATCTTGCCGCCTTCGACAAAACGCAGACCACGTTTCAACTTCACGTCCGGAAACGCTCTCGCAAACTGATCGAAAAATTCGTGATGCGTCGTGGCCTCTTTGCCGGAAAGTAGCCCTGCGCGTCCGAGTTGAAACGCGCCCGTACAAACGGACATCGTGACGTCCGTGGAATCCACCATTTTGCGCAACCACGCGTGCAACGCTGGCGATCCAGCTTGTGCGGGAATCACGACAACCTTCGGTGTCGGGGCGTTTTCGAACGTGTAGTCAGGAACGATCTTCATCCCACCGGACGCCTCGATCGCGTCGGTTTTTTCCGACACGGTGTAAAGCTGGAACGGATGTCGATGGCCCTCCTGGCTCTCTTCCCGATCGCCACCCTGCTTCCTCGCATTCATCACCATCACATCCTGAAACACCTCCCAAGGCCCCGCGAAATCAATCATCGTCGCGCCCCGCGACATCGCGAACGCCACCGGAATGGGACCGTCAGGCGGCGTTAGCTTGTTCGCATCTGAAACGTTGGATTCAACCATCACGGAACTAGACCTCGTGAATGCTATGTTGGTCGACACCATCGCCGCTGTTGCAGCGGAACAACTTGCGAGAAATTTTCTCCGTCTCATATTTTCTCCCTCCCATCAAGGGAGATTAGCAGTGAGACTGCGGCCGGTCTTGTACCGATCCAATGCCTTTGAATCAAACAAACAAAAGCCCGGCATCTTCGGGAAACTTTCATATTGACACCACGTTTGTTTGAGTATAGTGTTCGCTCACCTCTCAGAAGGGCTTACTCGTTCAACCGGTTTTTGTTTTCAGCGTTTGAATTCTCACGAGCCTCTGCCGCCTCGCATACTCGCTAAAGATCCAGCGTTCATAACACATCGCCTGGTTGTTTTGAGTACACCGTCTTACTTGCCTGAGTGTTTCACGGCGAGGTTGAGACGTGTGATCTTCGAAAGGAGACAAAGGCTGCCATGGAAACGATAAGAAACCTCAATCAACGCAGGTCTGGTGATGGTACGCGGGTGAAGCAAACACGCTGGGCCCTCTATCTGCTGTTGAGTACCCTTCTATTCTCACTACCGGCATCTACTAACGCTGCCTCGAATCAAGCCACAATCTTTGGTCCAAAGACCTATACTCGAACCACAGGTCGGCCCAATTCATTTCAGGAAAACTTCACTGCTACCAATATAAGCAGCAGCTTTACGCTCATCGTTCAAAATGGTGATGGCGGTGAAAACCGTATTAATAGTGCGAGGATTATTTTGAATGGTGTCGAGGTTGTAGGACCCAGTGATCTCAATCCGCCGATGGATTCAATTCGAATACCTGTCACCGTCCTTGAGAACAACACGATGACGGTCGAGCTGCGATCACGGCCGGGAAGTTTTATCACCATTAGTATCGTGCGCGATAATGGTTACGTTTACGTCAACAATAATATATCGGGGCCTAACACTGTTTCCGCGTTCTCAGTAAACGCGAACGGCGCTTTAACTCTAATAGCAGGATCGCCTTTTGCTACCGGGGGTTCAGGTGTTGGAGGGGGCTTCTTCGCTGCTAATCGTATGGCAATCGGGACGGTGAGAAAGCTTCTGTTCGCAGCCAATGAGCAAACCAACAACATTAGTGTCTTCTCGATTGACCCGGCAACCGGAGCCCTTACTCTCGTTCCCGGAGCACCGTTTCCGACTGGCGGAGTATCCAACGCGGGAATTTCGTTGGGGGTGACTCCTGACAACCAGTTCTTGTTTGCCAGTAGTGCAGGCTCGAATAACATTACGGTCTTCAACATCGCTGCAAACGGAACGCTCACATCCATTTCTGGTTCTCCGTTCGCAGTCGGTGGGATACCGGATGGAATTAAGGTTTCACCGGACGGCAGGTTCCTGAGTGTGGCTGTTATCTCGTCAGATGCGGTTGGAATATTTGCCATTGCATCAAGCGGCGCACTTACTGCAGTGCCGGGCTCACCTTTCCCAGCCGCAGCTCTTGGATCAGTAGCCGGAGTTGAAATCAACTGCGCCAGTAATTTGGTCTTTGGCGGGGAGGCGGTTTTGGAAGGCACCAACATAAACGTCTTCAGCCTCGGGTCAAACGGAGCGCTGGCCCCGATCCCCGGTTCCCCTTTCAACAATCAAGGTTCAGGCAACAATTCTAACGTAGTCGTTCTCAGTCCCAGCGACAGGCACTTGTTCGTCAGCAATCAGATAAGCGACACGATCACCGTGTTCGATGTCGCCTCCGATGGTGCCCTCTCATTAGTTCCGGGCTCGCCCTTTGCCGACCCGGGCGGCTCGCCCGAAATGATGGCAACGAATGAGGAAGGTACACTGCTATACGCGAATAAAAGTAACGGCGCCGTCAGTGTCTTCAGGATTCTGGTCGATGGCCAACTGACTCCAGTCCCGGGGTCGCCGTTCACCTCCGGTCAGCCTGGATCACCCGGGATAGCGTCCTTCCCGTCCAAAGCTTGCTCTCAGAATTAGTGAGTTCAGTTTGTGAAGAACGTTCACTGCTTGAACGTGAATGGCGGAGCATACTGGACAATCTTCGCAACTTGCTCCTGTTGCCCTCGGCAGAAATGCTCAGTTTCTTCCAACAGTTGTGAGGTATCTCACAATGGAGAAACAATTGATTCGTACTCGGGGTTATGAATCACGCGGGCTGCTTAAGCGTAACTAATTGATTTGGCCTCCCACCTTCAAGAACGGCCGTCGCGATAAAACAGCCGGCGCCGTACTCTGTATGCAACGCAAAAAACCAGCCTTACTGGCTGGCTGCCTCTATCTCAGGTTCCACCTCACTGGCCTTAGCACGCTTCTTCTTCTGTCCACCCTACTTTCCGCTACATCTGGCTCTTCTCAGCTTTCCTA
>DATNJO010000176.1:0-2195 GCA_035603895.1 Pyrinomonadaceae bacterium | reverse complement strand
GATCGAGTCTGGATGTCGAACTGCCTGACGGTACGAGCGATCGCGAATATCTCGACTGTTTGATCGGCCACTTCCCTGCCGTGTTCGCTTCAGATCCGGAAATTGTTTTTTATCTTGCCGGTGCGGATCCGTATGCTGGTGACAAGTTGGGCCGGTTGGCGCTGACGATCGACGGTCTTCGCCAGCGCGATGCGTGCGTCTTGCGCGAGTGTTACGAACGCGAAGTGCCGGTGGTCACCGTGATGTCGGGCGGTTACGGTAAAGACATCAACGACACTGTCGAAATTCACTGCAACACGATCCGGGCAGTCAAAGAGGTCTTCGAATCTCAAAGCGCGGCGCGGCGACTCGCCTAACCATGGTGCGTAGAATCTTTCGCTGGCTATTCCGAATCGTGCTGGGCATCCTCGTGGGCCTCATCCTCTACGAGGCCGTCACTTTTGTACGTGTCTATTGGTTACGCACGCACAATCCCTCGTCAACATCTCTCATCGACACACGCGCCAGCGAGGCGCGAGCTAAGGGACAGCAACCGCGGCGCGAACAAGTCTGGGTGCCGCTGGAAAAGATCTCAGCAAACCTGCAACGGGCGGTGCTGGCAGGCGAAGATACAAACTTCACGACCCATCGCGGCTTCGATTACGAAGCAATTCAAAAAGCATACGAGCAGGCACAGCGCGAAGCCGCGCGGGAGGCAAAACGCGAAGGCGAAGACGACGACTGGCTTCCGAACCTGCCGGAGTTCAAACGCGGCGGCTCGACAATCTCTCAGCAACTGGCGAAGAACCTTTATCTCTCTTCACAGCGTTCGTTCATCCGCAAAGGCCAGGAAGCCGTAGTGACCATCATGCTCGAGCGTCTGCTGACCAAGCGTCGCATTCTCGAGATCTATCTCAACGTTATCGAATGGGGCGACGGTGTTTACGGCGCCGAAGCCGCGGCGCAAAAATACTTCCGCAAGCCCGCGTCATCCCTCAGCGCCAACGAAGCTGCTTATCTTTCGGCAATGATCCCGAACCCCCGCACAGTCTTCAACCCCCAAGTCAACCCACGCCGCGTCGCCCGCCGCCAGCGCATCATCCTCCGCGGCATGCCATACGTGAAGCTTCCCTAGAACTAAAATGGACAGGATTAATCTTTCCCGCAAAGGCGCAAAGACGCAAAGCGCTGCCGCGTTTTCTAAGGATTTCTTTGCGCCTTAGCGCCTTTGCGGGAGAAAATCTTCTGCCCAGACGTACTTTTCGGGCAAAGCCAGTTAGGGCTTTTGTGATTTGGATTTGTTCGCCGGGGTGGTGATGTTGAAGGACTTCATGAAACGCGAGACGTTTGCGTCTTCTTCCTGGGTGTAGAAAACAACGCCGACGTACATTTGACGGTCGCTGCCCACGACGCGCGAGTAGGCGCGGACTTTGGCAGGTATGGTGCACGAGGGAAGATCGTATTCACTCGCACTGAAGCCGCCGGTGGTGAAACGCCGCTCGCTCTGCATGTCGCACGAGAACTCATTGCCATTCTGCTGCTGATAGCCTGCAGAAATGCCGCGAAGAAATCCCTTGATCGTCGAGTTAATCGCGATTCGATCTGTCTCTCCAAACGACGGTCCCTTGATCCACATCAGGGCGTAAATCGCCCCACCGTCACGCGAGGCGTATACGTTAATGTCGACCATCTGATCGCCGAAAGGAACCTGTATGGTTTTGTGGGCACCGTCGTCCGGCACAAGCGCCGAGAAGCTCTCACCGGACGGTTTGTACGGTTGCCAGTTCTTTGGTCCACTGCTGGCTGCCCACGCGGTTTCCGCGTCGTACGCGGCAGACGACGTAGAGGACGGAGACGGCGATGACGGCGCCGGTCCCATCAGCGTCAGGTTCGTCAGTTCGGATTGCGGCCGAGTTGCTTTTACTTTAGAAACCGGAACGCTTGCGTTCGAACTTGCAGCCGGATGACTGCGAAGTGCTTGCGCTCTGACAAACTCCCACGGCGCGATCGGATCCTGTGCTTGCCAAAGTCCGCGCCTTTCACTTCGCGCGGCCTGCTCCGACTGCTTGTACACATCCTGATCGGCAACACTCAAACGACCCTGATTATTGGCGTCAAACCAAGCTGCGCCATCACGAATCATCTGTGCTCCGACATCGGTTTTGTCGAGCATGACGCGCCCGACAAGACTGCCGTCCCCAGCAATGCCCCAGTAC
>DATNJO010000175.1:0-12798 GCA_035603895.1 Pyrinomonadaceae bacterium | reverse complement strand
AAAGCAGAAGTACAAACTGCGCGACTGGATCGCCGTCGTTAGCAAAGCCGAAGAGTTCGAGAGCGTAGGCTGTCAGCCGTTGCATCAGAAACAGATTGAGAAAGAACACGACGATGTCGAGCAACAGCCCGCGATTCTCTTCGGCAAGTACTGTTTGTAAAAGCGCGTGTTTGGTCTTCACCGGTAGCGAACTATTTGAAGTTTTTCTCTGTGCAACCCCTGTGTTCTCTGTGTCTCCGTGGTTATCGGAATGTGCGCCATGACAACCACAGAGACACAGAGAACACAGAGGTTGCTTCAGAGAGAGCCGAAAGTTAAGGCGCTACTTTCACCGGGTCAGTTGGCGGTACTTGATGCGGTGTGGCGTCTCAGCCGCTGCACCGAGACGCGCCTTGCGATCGGCTTCGTATTCTGAATAGTTTCCTTCGAACCAGGTCACTTTGCTGTCGCCTTCGAACGCAAGCATGTGCGTGGCGATGCGATCGAGAAACCAGCGATCGTGCGAGATCACCACCGCGCAACCGGCGAAGTTTTCGAGTGCTTCCTCCAGCGCGCGCAACGTGTTGACGTCGAGATCGTTCGTTGGCTCGTCGAGCAACAAAACATTCGCGCCTTCTTTCAACATCTTCGCGAGGTGCACGCGATTGCGTTCGCCGCCTGACAACATGCCGACCTTCTTCTGCTGGTCCGAACCCGCGAAATTGAACCGCGCGACGTAAGCACGCGAATTAACTTCGCGGTTGCCGAGCTTCAACATATCTTCACCGCCGCTAATCTCTTGCCAAATCGACTTTTCCGGATCGAGCGTGCGGCTCTGATCGACGTAAGCCAGCGCGACCGTCTCGCCCATGCGAATCGTTCCTTTGTCCGGCTGCTCCTGACCAGTAATCATGCGAAACAGCGTCGTCTTGCCGGCGCCGTTTGGTCCAATCACGCCGACAATACCACCCGGCGGCAGCTTAAACGTCATCTCTTCCACGAGCAGGTTCTCACCATAACCTTTGCTTACCTGATCCGCTTCGATCACAACGTTGCCGAGCCGCGGCCCAGCGGGAATATGTATTTCGAGATCTTCGCGACGCTTCTCGGTCTCCTGACGCAGCAGGTCTTCATAAGAATTGATCCTCGCCTTGCCCTTCGCGTGACGGGCTTTCGGCGACATGCGAATCCATTCGAGTTCGCGCTGAAGCGTTTTCTGCCGTTCAGACTCGGATTTTTCTTCACGCCGCAGTCGTTCCTGTTTCTGTTCGAGCCACGACGTGTAGTTTCCTTTCCACGGAATGCCCTGTCCGCGATCGAGTTCGAGAATCCAACCGGCGACGTTGTCGAGGAAGTAGCGATCGTGCGTGACCGCGATGATCGTGCCGGCGTAGCTCTGCAAGTGGTGTTCGAGCCATGCGACTGATTCCGCGTCGAGATGGTTGGTCGGTTCGTCGAGCAGCAGAATGTCAGGTTTCTGCAACAGCAAACGGCAGAGTGCGACGCGACGTCGTTCGCCGCCTGACAAGACTTTCACCGGTGTGTCAGGTGGTGGACAACGTAGCGCGTCCATTGCCATTTCGAGTCGCGAATCGAGGTCCCACGCGTCCTGCGCGTCGAGTTTTTCCTGTACTTCACCCTGGCGTTCGAGTAGCGCGGACATTTCGTCGTCGCTCATCTCTTCGCCAAACTTCGTATTGATCTCGTCGAACTCTTTCAGCAGGTCGACAGTTTCCCGCACCGCTTCCTGCACGACTTCGCGCACGGTGCGTGCGTCGTCGATTAGTGGTTCCTGCTCGAGATAGCCGACGGTGTAGCCGGGCGAGATCACGGTCTCGCCGTTGAACTCTTTATCGACGCCCGCGAGAATGCGCAGCAGCGACGACTTGCCCGATCCGTTCAAACCGATGACGCCGATCTTCGCGCCGTAGAAGTAGGACAGATAAATATCTTTAAGGACCGGCTTCTTGTCGTAAAACTTACTGACGCCGATCATCGAATAAATGATTTTGTTTGGTTCTGTACTCATGGTTCTAATTACTCTCCGGTCTCCAACCTGGCTCGTAAATGTATTTGTAGGGTTTGGCCTTCGCTATTTGCCGGTTTTTCCAGTAGAAGCGGATCGCGTTGATGCAGGGAAGCACCACCAACCCTTGAAACAGCAAGATCAAGGCGCCTACACGTCCTTGCTTATAACAAAGTGGCTCGCCCCATTTTAACGTCTCATTCAGTTTCAGTAACGGAATGAGTTTAAGGAGATGCCACATGTAAAAGTCGAGCAGCGAAGCCGCGTCGACTGGTCTTTCGGCGCATGGCTCCAAAGTCAAACGTTGATGGTTGTATAACGAGAGCGTGATTGAAGCAAACACAGACGCAGCTCCGACCAGGTTTACAAACGAAAGAAAGAGTAAACCTTTTTCTCCAAACCAATAGACGAATCGTTTGTTGTCGAGGAACTCGCTTTTTTGCACTGCGACGAGGTAGATGGAAAGAGCCAAAAGAACAGCACAAACAAAGAGCACTAACAGGTGAAGCTTCTCGGGCAGACGTTCTTGTGAGAACTGAACCGCTTTGTACACGCCAACCGTGGCGGCGAGTATGAGCCATATTGAGAAAAGACCTTCAAAGAACGATTCCACCAGACGCGACAGAAATTTCAAGAAGCCCGGCGGCGCAGGTTCGAGTATAGCCTTGATTTGGCGATTGGCCCTTTGTTGTGGAGTAGCGTTTTCCTCGCTGTCACCTTCGATAGCAAGAAATTGATTCTTCAGTTGCTCTTTGCCGCGTTTGCCGAGTTCGAGTCGTGCGGCTTCGAGAGTTTGTTCGGTGACGGGTGTTTCAACTTCGACGTGCCAGTTTTGTGGTTCATAAAGCAGGTAAACTTTGCCGTCGGTGTCGGAGTAAACGCGGAAGGGCAGGGGATCTGAAACGGACATGGGCGGGATCTCCACGAATAAAGAGCTGATTAGTGTTTCAGCAGTTCGCGTGCGTGGCGGCGGGCGCTGTCGGTGATTTCAGCGCCGGTGAGCATGCGCGCGAGTTCTTCGACCCGGCCGGCTCGATCGAGTTTGTTTATGCTTACCAGCGTCTTACCTTGTTGCGCTTCTTTTTGTACGACCAGATGATTGTCGGCGAAGCGTGCGATTTGCGGTTGGTGCGTCACGCACAACACCTGATTTGTTTGCGAGAGTTTTTTGAGTTTAATACCGACCGCTTCACTGACGCGTCCACCAATGCCGGTGTCGATCTCGTCAAACACGATCGTGCGTGGAAACTCGGAAGCGTTCGAAACTGTTTTCAGCACGAGCATCAATCGCGACGCTTCACCCCCGGAAGCGACGCGTGCCAAGGGTTTCACGTCCTCGCCGACGTTCGCTGAGAAATAAAACTCAACCCGATCGATTCCAGTTGGTCCAGTCTGTGCCAGGTCCGTGTCATCCGTGACCAAAAACTGTACTTGAAACCGGGCGTTCTCCATTGCAACTTCAGCGATACCTTCTTCCACTGCTTTCTCAAGCGACTTCGCAGCGCGCACGCGTTCCTTGTGCAGTTTTCGTGCGCGATCAAAATAGCGTTTTTCCGCAACGGCGACTTCAGCGCTTAGCTCCTGCTCACGCTCATCGGACGTCTCAATTTGTCGCAGACGGTCCTCGGCCTGCGCCAGATGCTCGAGCGCTGCTTCGATCGAACCGCCGTACTTCCGCTTCAGTCGCGAAAGTTCCGCCAGTCGATCCTCAATCGTCGCGAGCCGTGCCGGCGAGAACTCAAGCTTGTCAGCAAAGTCACGCAACGCAAACGAAAGATCCTCAAGCACCGCACGCGCCGATTCGAGCCCTTCCAGATATTCGCGAAAACCCGAATCGTATTCGCTCAGCTCTTCGACTTCCTTCAGCGTCAACCGCAACCGCACGAGCGCCGCATCGTCGTCTTCATAAATCCTCGTATAACTCGACTGACAAAGCGTCGTCAGTTTTTCGACATTCGCCAGCCGCCGCCGCTCTTCTTCCAAACGTTCATCTTCACCAAGCGACAGTTGCGCGCGTTCAAGCTCGGCAATCTGAAACTGCAACGTATCCGCAAGCTGAAACTTCTCCGCCGAATCCTTGCGCAACGCCGCGAGGTCGCGTTGCAAACTGCTCAACCGCTCATAGCTTTCGGCGACTTCATTCCGCAACGCAGTATGACCGGCAAAACTGTCGAGCAATTCGAGATGCGTGTCCGGATCAAAAAGCGTCTGCTGATCTCCTTGCCCGTGAATGTCGACGAGAAACGGACGCAAGTCGCGCAACAGAGTCTGCGTCGCGAGTTGATTGTTGATGAAGATCTTGTTGCGCCCCGTGGCAGAGAGTTCGCGCCGGACGATGAGCTCGTCGCCGTTTTGCAGTCCCGAGTTTTCGAGCAGGGTTTCGAGTTGCGGATTCAGAGTCAAAGAAAACAACCCCTCGATCGACCCGCGTTCCGCACCTGACTTCAGCAGCTCGCTCGTAAAGCGCCCACCGATCAGAACGCCAAGCGCATCGACAATGATCGACTTTCCCGACCCCGTCTCACCGGTGAGCAAGTTCAACGCACCGTCAAACTCCACCCGCAGGTCATCGATCAGCGCAATGTTGGAAATGCTGAGGAGTTGTAGCATTTACGGGCCACAGATTAAACGGACCTACACGGATATGCAATTACATCCGTGTAGGTCCGTGAAAATCCGCGGCTCGCTCTTAGAACGTGTAACGCAGCGCGAACTGCATTACGCGCCCGGCCTTGGTTTCGTTGAGCGGGGCCTGCGTGGAGGTGAAGCGTCCAAAGTCTGAGTTGGGATTGCCCCCGAGGAACGGGTCGCTGCCCAAACTCAGGTCCGAAATCGTGAGTCCGTCAAACCGCTGCGTGTTGGTGACGTTGAAAACTTCCCAACGGAATTGCAGCGCGTGACCTTCCCACGGCAACTGGAACGACTTGTAGAGTCCCATGTCGAGCGCGATGTAACCCGGCGCGCGCAACACGTTTCGATCGCCGACTTCACCCGGACGCGCCGGTCTGAAACTGCGATAGACCTCCGTCGGATCGCTGAAGATGTTCGGCGTGCCGTTAGCGCCGTTCGCCGTCGGCGAAGATTGAACCGGACGAACACGGACGCCGTTCGACTGCACGTTCCAGTTCGTGGCCCACACACAGCAATCAAATGGAGTCTGGATCGGCAGGCCGCTGTTCCAACGGAAAATGCCCGTCGTTTGCCAGCCGCCCAGTATCTGGTCCACCACACCGCCGCTGTTGGTCAGGAACTTCTTGCCACGTCCGATTGGCAATCCCACGACCCAGTTCGCGTTGATGATGTGGCGGGCATCAAAATCTGAACTGGAGTAGTTCGAATCCGGGGTCAGCGCGTTGACGATGAATCCCGTGCCGTAGCTGGTCGCGTTTTGCAGACCGGATACGCTATCGAACGAATGGCCGTAGGTGTAGTTGAAGTCAAACGTCACGTCATCACGCAGCCGCTCGCGCAAGCTGATTTGTAACGAGTTGTAGTTTGAGAGGCCAATCGTCGAGAACGCCGAGAGGGCGCCAAACTGCGGTTGATAGAACATGTTGTTGAACCGCGCTGGCCCACCGCCAAACGGGCACGTCGTGCAGCCCGGAGCATCGTCCCAAAGCAATTGCAGGAACGTGTAGTCGCTCACTTCGGCGCCGCCGAGAGCTTCCGGCGCGACGAACGCGTAGGCTGCCTGAGTCGGAGTCAACGAAGTGTCGCCCCACCATTCGGGCATGTTCGGGAACAGGTTGTTGAAGAAAGCGACCTCGGGCACATCTGTGATCGGTACGCCGGCATAGCGTTTATCGAGCAGGAAGTTGATCGCCTGGTAGTAAGTCCAACCCGACTGCGGATCGCGGATGTTGTTCAACTGCATGATGTCGCGCGAGGCGAGAATCTTGCGCGCAAAGCGCCCGACGTAACTCGCTTCGAACGCCAGTCCTTTGCCAAGCTCACGGCCATACGAGAAGTTGAAACTGTAGTTGTATGGCGTCGTGATGCCCTGGTCCAAAGACGTCTCGATGCGTTGGTCTTCATCCGAAGCCACCGTCAGCGGAAACTGAAGACTGGGCGGTATCGGACTACTCGAACCCGGGAAAGGCAACGAGCGAACGTCCGGATTGAAACCGTTGAATAGTGGTCCGAGATCCGGATCGATCACGTCAAACGTGTTTGCGTTGATGTTGCGAGCCGACGTGAAACCCGCGAGGTTGTTGAGATCGAAATTCACGGCCAGCGCGCTGCCGATGCGGTCGTAAGTCATGCGGAATCCGCCGCGGACGACGCTCTTGCCGCTACGTCCGAAAATCCTGCTGGCGAGGTTATCGCCAAAGTCAGGAGACCAGGCGAATGATACTGACGGCGCAAAGTTGTTCCAGTCCTGCTGGTAATAGCCGGGGCCGCCGTTGGCTTTGCCACCGAGAACAAACGTGATCGGATCGGTGAAGGGAACGCCCGCGTCGGAACTCGCGACGCGCTGATTGAAGTACTCGCTCAGGTTTACGTTCGGCACCACCTGCAAACCGTTCTTTTCGTAAACCGGCGTGGAAGTGGACCAACGAACACCGTAGTTCAACGTGAAGTTCGGACGCATGCGCCACGAATCCTGGAAGTAGGCTTCGTACTCCTGAGTCGCGAATGAGCGATTGCTCGGTGTGCCGACGGGTTGGAGTTGACCGCTGGCGTCGTAGACGAGATTGGCGCTGTACTGCGAGTAGCGGCCAATCACGGAAGCGAGCGCGTCGCGCAGGTCATTCCCGCTTTGGAAGTCTTCGAAGCCCTGCAACAGAACGTCGCCGGACTCGTTGTAGAACGACGGGTTAATGATCGCGTCATCAAACGATGGGCCGAATGAGACCCGGTTGTTAGTGATGAGGCGAACATTGCCGCCGAACCCGAACGTGTGCGCGCCACGCACCCAGGAAAGGTCGTCCACGAAGTTGTGAACCGGCGTCGTCCGTTGCAGCGTCCGTTGGAACGCAGCGGGCGAGAAGATGAACCGGAAGTTCACAGCGTTCTCGGTCGAGTCGCCGTTTTGGGTGAACGACGCGCGCGTCAAGCCGTAGTTGAAACGGTTAACGAGCGAGTTTGAGATGGTCCAAACGTGGCCCACCGCTATACCTTTTGGATGGTTCCAGGTGGTCAACGGCGGCGTGTCCGGGAAACACTGAATGTTGTCGCCCGGGGTGCTGCAATCAGAACTGAAGTAGATCGCGCGCGTGACGAGGTCGTTCTGATAGTTGCCGCGAATGAAAAGTGTCTGTTGACTAGTCAGGTTAATGTCAAAGCGAGCGATGTAAGTATTCAACTCGGTCGGCGTTCGAGCGTTGAAACGAAAACCGCCCGTGTTCAGTCCATCGCCCACGGTGTTGTCGTTGACGGGATAGCGTTGAGCCGCACCGGCGAGCACCGCGAGTGCTGCGGGGTTGATGCCAGGATTGGCGCCGACGCCGGCGTAAGTGTCGATGATTTCCTGTTGCGTCAGACAGTTCACGCCGCTTGGGGTCCCCGCCGGACAACCAGGATCGCTCGCGCCGCTTTCAGTACGGTAACGAACGATGCCCTGTCCCAACGTCGGCAGCGGCACTTCACGCACGACCGACGTCGCTGTTGCTTCGCGAAAACCTTCATAAGTAAAGAAGAAGAACGCGCGGTCCTTCTTGATCGGACCGCCGACCGAACCGCCGAAGATGTTTCTGAGCAACTGCGGGCGTTCGACACCGGCGGCGTTGTTGAAGAAGTCGTTAGCGGTGGTAACGGTGTTGCGATGAATTTCAAACAACGATCCGTGCCATTGGTTTGAGCCGGAACGCGTCACGAGTGAAACTTGCGCACCTGACGAACGTCCCTGTTCCGCGTTTGGATTGGTGGTCGTAACGCGAAACTCCTGAAGCGAATCGCGCGTCACGCGCAGCACACTCGCAAACGCTTCGTCAGTGATGACGTCGAGACCGTCCTGCTGTTCGTTGACGTCAACACCGTCGAGCGTGATGTTCGACTGGTCAGCGCGGCCGCCGTTGACGAAACCACTGCGGGTCACGCCCGGTTGCAGCGACAACAGACCAACGACGTTGTTCGCGTTTAGCGGCAACTCAGTGATGCGTTTGCGTTCGAATGAATTTCCAAGACTTGCGTCACTGGTGTTGATCGCCGCTTCCGCGCCTGCGGTAACGTCAACCGTTTCCGAAACAGCGCCGATCTCAAGTTGCACGTCTTTTTCAGTTGACGTGTCTACGAGTGCTACCAGACCGGAGGCGGAAGCGGTTTTGAAACCAGTAGCAGTGACCTCGAGCCGGTATGTGCCGGGCGGAACGGCAGTGAAGACGTAGCCGCCGTCCTGATTTGTGGTTTGGGTCCGGGTGAAGTTCTTCTCCGGGGCCGTGATGGTGACCGATGCGCCGGCTACAACGTTGCCATTCGGGTCTTTAACAGTGCCACGAATAGTTGAGCCACCGGACTGAGCGTAGCTCGTAACGGTCATGAGTATTAAAACGAGAAACGAAGCTAGAGATGAGACGCGAATAGTGTTGGTGTTGCTCATAGGGTTCTCCGTGTTGTTTGTGTCACCTACACCTTCAAAGGGGAGACGAATTGGTTTGTTTCTACGAACGCAGATAGTGTTCCAAGTTGCAAAAGAGCATTTCTCTTAGAAATTCGCGAACAACAGAGAACGAGTGCGCGTTACATCCAACTAACCAGTCCAAAAACTCAGTCAGGATTGAAGTTTTTGAACTGCGAAAGATTGGATGATCTGTTCATCATTTAGTAAGGTGGGTTTTCGTGGGCTTCAGTGCGATCGATCTACTGCTCGTAGCAGTCATCATTCTTAGTTTGCTCAACGGCTATCGTCGTGGGTTTGTGCATGGTGTGCTGGACCTCGCCGGTTGGGTGTTGAGTCTGCTTGCAGGATTGCGTTACTACCAACCCGTCGCGAGATGGATTGGTCCGCGTATCGATCTGTGGTCTGAAGTTTGGGACCAGCCGATCGCATTCATACTGATCGGTCTACTCGTTTCGATCGCTGTTCATCTCGTTGGACACGCGCTACTCACGCGTCTCCCAAAGGACATTCAGGAGCGGCCTGTTAATCAAGCGCTTGGACTGTTACCGGGATTTGTTAACGGGTTGATCGTTGCGGCGATTCTTTCCGCGCTGCTGTTGGCGTTGCCGCTCAGCGAACGTTTGAGTGAAAGTACGCGCGAGAGTTTCATCGCGAATCGTCTTTCGGTTTACGCTGAACAGCTTGAGGGTCAGCTTCGTCCGGTGTTTGGTGAGGCGATCAGCCGCACGTTCAACCTGCTGACGATTCGTCCTGACTCAGACGAACGCGTTGAGTTGCCGTTCAAAGTGGCGACCACGCGCCCGCGGCCTGACCTGGAAAAACAAATGCTCGACCTCGTGAACCAGGAACGCGTTGCGAATGGGCTTCGTCCGTTAGCTCCCGATCCCGAGTTGACTGAAGTCGCGCGACGTCATTCAGCCGACATGTTCGCGCGTGGTTATTTCGCCCACGACACGCCCGAAGGTCTTTCGCCCTTCGATCGCATGCATCAGGCGAACGTTCAATTCCTGACCGCCGGCGAGAATCTCGCCCTCGCGCCGACTCTTTCACTCGCTCACACCGGCCTGATGAACTCACCCGGTCATCGCGCCAACATCCTCCGCCCCCAATTCGGCCGCGTCGGCATCGGCATCATGGACGGCGGCATGCGCGGCCTGATGGTCAGCCAGGAATTTCGGAACTAGCCGCCTTATACAAAGCGAAATCCCACCGACGCAGTCGGTGGTTCGGTTCATCCCCTCCTACCAAGGCCGACTGCAATGAATAATCCCACCGACATAGTCGGTGGTTCTTTATATCCAATCTCATTATCGCGCGGAGGCAACGCATGAACGATCCACCGACGTCGTCGGTGGGATTGTCGCTGTAAGACTTGCCGTTGTAGGTGGGATATGGAAGCACTACCGACTGCGTCGGTAGGATCCACTTGTGCAGATCGGAACTAACCAGATTTTTCTGGAACTTTATCCCGCCTGGAAACGTCTAAGTGACTGGAATTCCAATCTGGTCACGGGTCAAACTGTTAAAAAATGGCCGCAATTGCGCCGAAAGAGGCTGTCCGGGAATCGATTCTCGATGCCACTGATCGTCTCCTCGCCAGGTTTGGCTACCGCAAAATGACCGTTGAGGACATTGCCGCCGAAGCCGGAATCGGCAAGGGCACCATCTACCTGCACTTCAGTAGCAAGGAAGAGGTTGTCCTTTCGCACGTCGATCGCATCGTCGATCGCTTGAAACAGCAGCATCTGGCGGTAATCGCGCGCTCAAAACACACCGCTCTCGAGCGCATTCGCCAGATGCTGCTCGCACGTGTGCTGTTCCGCTTCGACAGCATTCAGCATTACACCCAAAGCCTCAACGATCTGCTCGCCGCGCTGCGTCCGGGCTTGCTAGCGCGGCGGGCTCGATATTTTGAAGAAGAAGCACAGATCTTCGCGGAAGTGCTCGCCGAAGGGCGCGCGTCAGGTGAGTTTGAAATTGAAAATGAATTGGCTGCGGCGCGGGCATTGTTGGAAGCGACCAACGGCTTGTTGCCTTACAGCCTGAGCACCACTGAACTCGGCGAACGCGAAGAAGTCGAACGGCGCACGTCAGCCATCGCTGACCTGCTGCTTCGCGGTTTGCTCAGTCGCCATTAAATATCCCACTGCCGATTTACTAACCGAAGGAGAAATACAAATGTTCAAATCCGTGTTGTCGAGAGTCTTCATCATTGTTGCCGCTCTCGCTCTTATCGTCACGACCGCTCTCGCGCAACAGCCGGAGCAACCCGATCTCACGATCGACGCAGCCACGCGCACGAAAGTGATCGATGGAATTTTGAAACGGCTCAACGACTCGTACGTCTTTCCCGAAGTCGCGAAGAAGATGGAAACGTCAATTCGCGAGCGGGTGAGTAACAAGGAGTACGATCAAGTCACGAGCGCAAAAGACTTCGCGATGAAGCTGACGAACGATCTGCAAGCCGTCAGCAAGGACAAACATCTGCGCGTACGCTATTCGCACAATGCAATTCCCGAACGTGGTCCACGCCGCGAACCGACCGCGGAAGAACGCGAACAGGAGAAGCGCGAACTCACGTGGATGAATCACGGCTTCAAGAAAGTCGAACGACTGCCCGGCAATATCGGCTACATCGAGTTTACAAACTTCCTCGATCCCGATCTCGGCGCCGACACCGTGGCCGCGTCGATGAACTTCGTCAACGGCACCGATGCGTTGATCTTCGACATGCGCAACAACGGTGGTGGCGATCCGGCGATGGTCGCGCTTGTTTGTTCGTACCTTTTTGGTGCCGAGCCGGTGCACCTCAACGATCTTTACTGGCGCGAGGGCAACCGCACGGATGAGTTTTGGACGAAGAAAGAAGTGGCAGGCAAGCGCTACGTGAACAAAGACGTTTACGTGTTGACGAGCAAACGCACGTTTTCCGGCGCGGAAGAATTTACTTACAACCTCAAGAACCTCAAACGCGCCACGATCGTTGGCGAGACAACCGGCGGCGGCGCACATCCCGGCGGCGGTTTCCGCATCACGGAAAACTTCGGCATGTTTGTGCCGACCGGTCGTGCGATCAGTCCGATCACCAAGACCAATTGGGAAGGTACGGGCGTGACTCCGGATGTTGACGTGCCCGCGGATCAGGCGCTTCTGACAGCGCAGTTGATGGCGCTGAAGAAAGCGTTACCCAAAGTAACGGAGCCAGGTATCAAAGCCGGCATGCAGAACCAGATTGACAAGCTCGAAAAAGAATTAGCTGCTTTGAAGCCGAAGACGGAATAGCGTTACTTCGTCTCGTAGACGAGCACTCGTTTGCTGCCGCTTCTCCCGATCAGGTAGCCGACGAGTGCTCCTACGCCGGCGCCTACGACAGCTAATCCAGCCGTCGCCGCGCTGTCGAGTGTTTCAAACCCGTCGTCATTACTTGCATCCCCGATGGCACCCACAGCCGCTCCCGTGCCTGCTCCCACTCCCGTGCCGATCAAGGCCGCTTTAGTGGCGGACCCCTTCTTAACAACCTCGTGAACCGTGCGCACGTCCTCGCGTTTGATGTCGACCGCGTTTTTCACGGTCAGCGAGAGTGTGCTGTCGGAAACGGAGTTGAGTGTGCCGTTGATGGTCTTTCCGTTCTTTAGTTTGACGGAGAGCTTGGTGCCGGATGACAACGCGGTGACTTTGGACCAGTCGTTTGTTTGACCTTGAGCCGCGACGCTGACAGCCGAAAACAGCAGTGACGCTACCAGGGCGATGGCCACAAACAGTCGGGGTAAATTTCGCATGTAAGGTCTCCTTTGAGGTTGAGTGTTTGTTTTGAGTTCAAGCTTTAGCTTGCGTGCGCCGGGCAAGCTAAAGCTTGAACTCAAAACGTTAACTGCTTGAACTCAGAACACCAGCTTGCCGATTGCGCCGTTTGCACCGGCACCCCAGCCGGTGGCTTTGCGAGGTATGAAACTAAAGGTGTCGAAACCCGGGCCTTCGATTGGTTGCCAGGTTTGTCCGTCGTCGAGCGAGTAGTCGCCGCCTGATGGACCAAGCGCCACGAGCGCCGGCGTTTTTGATCCGGGTACGTAAGCAACAACGGAACGAAAACCCGATAGACCTTTAACGAGCTTCCACGTGACGCCGCCGTCGTTAGTTACGGCGAGGTTATCGACGGCTTCTGCTTCTTTGCTGTAGTCGCCGCCGACAACAACGCCGTTCTTTTCGTCGCGAAATGCGATCGAGAAGATTCCGG
>DATNJO010000174.1:0-25142 GCA_035603895.1 Pyrinomonadaceae bacterium | reverse complement strand
AGCGACGGCGTGGTCCATGCGATCAAACCGCAAACCGGCGAACCCGTTTGGAAATACGAGATCAGCAAACGCGGACTCAACACAGGCGTGGTCGTCAAAGGCACCACCGCGATTCTTACGCACAGCGAAGAGAATCTCGCCTCAAACGAGATGGGTATGATGGTCGCCGTCGACGCCACCGCGAAGGGCGAGATCAAGAAAGAACAGGTCAAGTGGACGGTTTACGGTTGGCAAGGCGGCTTCTCTTCTCCGGTTATCGACGGCGATCGGCTTTATCAATTGGATAACGGCGCGAACATCGCCGCGTTTGACGTCAATAGTGGCAAGCAACTCTGGCTGCAAAATCTCGGCACGATTCAGAAAGCGTCGCCGGTGCTGGCAGACGGCAAGCTTTACGTCGGCACGGAGAATGGCAAGTTTTTTATTTTGAAGCCTGGTCCAACGAAGGCTGAGATCCTCGACGAGGATCAACTTGGTACCGAAGCGCGTCCGGAAGCGATCATCGCGTCGGTGGCGGTTGCGAATGGACGTGTATTCGTGGTCAGTGATTCGAATCTTTACTGCATCGGCAAGAAAGCGCGCAACAGTTCGTCGCAAGGAACTGCCGCCGCAGTCGGCAGCAATGTCAGTTCACAAGCGGCAACTTTCGTGCAGGTCGCGCCGACGGAATTGATCCTGAAACCGGGCGACAAAGTCAGTTTTCACGCGCGGTTGTTTGATGCGCAGGGCAATTTCATTCGCGAAGAATCTGCCGCTCAATGGTCGCTGGATCAGTTGAAAGGTACGGTTAACAACGGACAGTTCACCGCGGAAGGCGACACCGCTCAGGCGGGTCTAGTAAAGGCAACGGTGAACGGTATCACGGGCTCAGCAAGCGTGCGCGTCTTCCCGCCTTTGCCGTGGAGCGAGAACTTCGACGCGATGGCGCCGAACTCGGTGCCGGCATCGTGGAACAACATGACGCTGAAATTTGCCGTGCGCGATCAGAACGGCAACAAAGTGCTCGCGAAATTGACCGAAGGCTCGTCATTGCTGAGCCGTTCGCGCGCTTACATCGGCCCTTCTGACTGGTCCAACTACACGGTCGAGTCTGACGTCTTCGCTACCCAAAAGCGCCGCCAGCAAGGCGACGCGGGTGTGATCGCGCAGCGTTATGTGTTAACACTTTACGGCAATAGCCAGATGCTTCATCTGGAACCGTGGCAACCGGAAACGAAGCGCACCGTTGCCATTCCCTACGCCTGGAAGCCCGACGCGTGGTATCGCCTGAAACTTCAGGTCGAAAACCTGCCCGACGGCAAAACGCGCGCGCGTGGAAAAGTTTGGCCCGCGGGTGAGGCGGAACCCGCAGCCTGGATGATCGAACGCATCGATCCGATTCCCAACCGTCAGGGAGCTCCCGGAATCTTCGGCAACGGCCTCGCCGAACTCTACTTTGACAACATAAAGGTGTACGCGAACAAATGAGAGTTAAAAATCTGTTCCTGCTTATCGCACTAATTCTCGGCGTCGGCATTTATTTTCTCGCGCCCGCAACTTCTGCTTCGGATCCCGGCTCCGGCGACTGGCCCATGTGGGGCGGCACTCCCGATCGCAACATGATCTCCAGCATGAAAGGGTTGCCGACCAGTTGGGACGTCAAAAGCAAAAAGAACGTGAAGTGGGTGGCCCAACTCGGCTCGCAAACCTACGGCAATGCGGTTGTCTCTGGCGGCATGGTCTTCGTCGGCACCAACAACGAAGGAGTACGCGATCCGAAGATCACTGGCGACAAGGGCGTCCTGATGGCGTTTCGCGAGTCAGACGGCGAGTTTATGTGGCAGATGGTCCACGACAAACTTGTCGCCGGACGTGTGAATGACTGGCCGTACCAGGGTGTGGCGTCGTCGCCATTGGTCGACGGCGATCGTGTGTATTACGTCTCCAATCGCGCGGAACTGATGTGTCTCGACACGCAGGGTTTTCGCGATAAAGAGAACGATGGTCCAGTGACAGACGAAAAACTGACCGGTGACACTAACGCCGATATCGTTTGGAAGTTCGACATGATAGAAGAGGTTGGATCATTGCCGCACAACCTCGCGAACTCGTCACCGGTGATGTATGGCGATCTGATCTTCGTCAGCACTTCCAACGGCCAGGACGAAAGTCACGTCAACGTTCCATCTCCGAAAGCGCCCGCGATCATTGCCGTCAACAAGAAGACCGGCAAACTCGTTTGGGAAGACAATTCTGTAAACGACAAGATCCTGCACGGCCAGTGGTCTTCGCCGACAGTCGGCACAATCGGCGGCGTGGTCCAGGTGGTTCACGGACAAGGCGACGGTTGGATTCGCGGTTACGAAGCAGCCACCGGCAAGAAGTTGTGGGAGTTTGATTCGAACCCGAAAGACTCCGTTTGGCCCAAGACACGCAACGAAATAATCAGCACGCCGGTCGTTTACCAGGATCGTGTTTACATCTCCAACGGCCAGGATCCGGAACACGGCGAAGGCGTGGGCCACATGTACTGCATCGACGCGACCAAACGCGGCGACATCACAACGACCGGGATGGTCTGGCATTACGACAAAATTCGGCGTTCGATCTCGACACCTGCCATCAAAGACGGCATTGTTTATCAAGCTGATTTCAGTGGTTTCCTGCACGCGCTCGATGCAAAGACCGGACAACCCTATTGGGTTCACGATCTGTTCGCGGCGATTTGGGGATCGCCGATGCTGATCGACGGCAAGATCTATCTTGGGGACGAAGACGGCGACGTGGTGATCATGCAGGAAGGCAAAGTGAAGAAGGTCCTCGCCGAGATCAACATGGGCAGTTCGGTCTACTCGACGCCCGTTCCAGCTAACGGCGCGCTGTACATCTCGAACCGCAATCAGCTTTATGCGTTGAGCGAAGCGGCCGCGCCTGCGAAACCCGCGTCGGCAACGAGTTTGACGCCTGCGCCGGTAAAGAATTAAAGCCCGATGAAGAGCTTTGATTTTCAGCCGCGCACGCGTCTCATCTTCGGGGCGGGGACGATTGGTCAACTCGGCAACGTTGCGAAGGAACTCGGCTTCCGTCGCACGTTGCTGGTTGCGGATCACGGCCTCGTTGCTTCCGGACACGTCGACGAAGCAGTTACACCGCTGCAAGCAGCCGGCGTCGAAGTAATTCGTTTCCACGACTTCGAAGTCAATCCCGACACATGCATGGTTGAAGCCGGAACGGCTTTCGTTGCGACGCAAGACATCGACTCGATCATTGGTCTCGGCGGCGGCAGTTCGATGGACTGCGCGAAGGGCATCAACTTCCTGCTGACGAACGGCGGCCGCATGACTGACTATCGCGGTTACGGCAAAGCAGCAAAGGCAATGTTACCGATGATTGCCATCCCGACCACCGCGGGAACGGGAAGCGAAGCGCAGAGTTATGCGTTGATCTCCGACGCCGAAACGCACGTAAAGATGGCCTGCGGTGATCCGAAAGCGGCTTTTCGCGTAGCACTGCTCGATCCGGCGTTGACGTTGTCACAGCCGCGCAGCATCACGGCGACGTCAGGCTTTGACGCGATTGCACACGCGGTGGAGACGTACGTCACTACTAAACGCACACCCGTCTCGGAGATCTTTTCGCGTGAAGCGTGGACGTTACTCGAGGGAAATTACGAGCGCGTATTGACGCAACCTGACGATCTCGAAGCACGCGGCGCGATGCAGTTGGGTGCGTTCTATGCGGGTGTCGCGATTGAAAACTCGATGCTGGGCGCGACACATGCTTGTGCGAATCCGTTGACCGCGCGTTACGGAACCGCGCACGGCGCGGCGATCGCGATGTTGTTGCCGTCGGTGGTGCGTTGGAATGAACGTGCGGTTGGCGATCGATATGAAACGCTATTGAGATTGTCGAGCGCCGGCGACAAGAAACCTTCAACTGAAGCTCTCGCTCGCCGGCTCGAGGAGCTCATAGCGGCAGGCCGTTTGGAAGGAAATCTAAGCGGAATCGGCGTTGCCAGAACCGATCTTCCGGAACTGGCCGCTGACGCCGCGGAGCAATGGACCGGAACTTTCAATCCACGACCGTTCAATAAAGACGGCGCCATGGAGGTTTACTCATGCGCCTATTGAAGCTGTTTAGAGTTCAAGCTTTGTTTAGAGTTCAAGCTTTAGCTTGCATGCTTTTGTTTTTGCTTGCTTTGCCGTCCGCGAAGGCTCAAGACACTCCCGGAGACAACTGGTCGCAGTTTCGTGGAAATCATCAATTAACCGGTGTCTCGCAATCGAATGTGCCGTCGTCGTTGAAACAACTTTGGACGTGGGAAGCTGGTGATTCGATTGAATCGTCGGCGGCGATCGTCGGTGGTACGGTTTTCGTCGGTTCGCAAAAAGGTGAACTCGTAGCGCTGAGTCTCGACAACGGATCCGTTTACTGGAAGTTTCCGACCGGCAATCCGATCGGTGAATCGTCTCCGGCTTACGGCAACGGCGCGGTCTTCATCGGCGATCTCGGCGGTTGGATCAACGCGCTAAACGCAACTAACGGGCAGAAGCTTTGGGCCTTCAAAACCAACGGCGAGATCAAGTCGTCGCCGGTCGTGATCGGCGATCGGGTCTTGATCGGTTCTTACGACGAACACCTTTACTGTCTTAACGCGCGCACGGGCGCGTTCTTATGGAAGTTCAAGACCAACGGACCAGTGCACGCAACGCCCGGCATTTCAGAAGGCATGGCGTTCATCGCCGGATGCGACGAGATGTTTCGCGCGATTCGCATCTCCGACGGCAAGGAAGTGTTCAGCGTGTCGTCTGGCGCTTACACGGGCGCATCGCCGGCGTTGCGCGGCGGTTCTGCTTTTTACGGCACGTTCGATAACGAAGTGCTCAGCGTCAATCTCGCCGAACGCAAAATCGCGTGGCATTACGAACACCCGCAACGCAAGTTTCCGTTCTACTCTTCAGCCGCTGTCACGTCAGCGCGAGTGGTTCTCGGCGGGCGCGACAAACTGGTCCATGGAATAACACCCGCCGGAAAAGCCGCATGGACGTTCACCACCCGAGCACGCGTTGAATCGTCGCCCGCAATCGCGGGAGATCGCGTGTTTGTCGGTTCGAATGACGGACGCTTCTACGTTTTGAATCTCACGACCGGCGCCAAGCTTTGGGAGTTCGAAGCAGGCGCCCCGCTGTCAGCATCCCCCGCAATCGCCAATGGGCGCATCGTCATCGGCTCTCAAGACGGTCGCCTCTATTGCTTCGGTTAGTTGGACAGGATTACAGAATTAACAAGATGCCTAACTCAGTAGACGTACCATCCTGTTAGTCTTGTCAATCCTGTCAACAAAAGGAGGTACTCATGCCTAAAGTTCAAGCTAACGGCATTACCCTGAACTACGACCAGCAGGGCAGCGGTGAACCGCTGATCCTGATCCCTTACCTCTCCGCCGACAACGCTTGCTACGTAATGCAAGTCGCCGAATACGCGAAACACTTCACCTGCATCTCCGTCGACCTGCGCGGCTCGGGCGAGAGCGACAAACCAGACGGCGCATACACTACCGAACTTTACGCCGATGACATCGCCGCGTTCATGTACGCCCTCGGAATCGCGCGCGCGCACATCACGGGATTATCTCTCGGCGCGGCAGTCGGCATGTGGCTGGCTGCGAAGCATCCCGATAAAGTGAAATCGTTGTCACTGCATAGTGCTTGGCCCAAGACTGATCCTTACATCAAAACCGTGCTCGAGGATTGGCAGGTTGCGGCTAAAGCCATCGGTAGTGTGCCGGAGATGGTAATTAAAACCATGTTCCCGTGGTGCTTTACTCCCGAGTTGTACGCCACCAGATACGACTACATTCAGTCGCTGGCTGACTTCACGCGCAGCCGTCCGCCGATGTCTGTCGACGGCTATATCAAACAGGCAGACGCCGTCATCGCGCATGACATCCAGACGCAGCTCGCGAACATCACCGCGCCGACGCAAATCACTTTCGGGCGCCACGATCAGATCACGTCAGTGCGTTTCGCCAAACCGTTGGCAAGCGCGATTAAGGAGTCGGAGGTGGTGATTTTTGAGGAAGCTTCCCACGCGCCGATTTACGAAAGTGTGGAAGAGTTTAACCAGAAGACGCTCTATTTTCTCCAGCGTCGCACCACTGCGGAAAAGGCGTCGGGCGCTATTTGAGGACGGCGACGACTTCGATCTCGATGCGCGCGTCGCGCGGGAGACGGGCGACCTGCACAGTTGAACGCGCCGGCGGATCGCCTTTGAATTTCGCCTTGTAGAGTTCGTTCATCTTGTTGTAGTCGTTCATATCCGCCAGGAACACGGTGGCTTTGACGACGTGATCGATACTGCTGCCGGAAGCTTCGAGTACCGCAGTGAGGTTGCGAAACACCTGCTCGAGTTGTGCTTCCATTCCTTCCGCCATCTGTCCGGTCTTCGGATCAATTCCGATCTGGCCCGACGTGAAAACCAGATCGCCAGTGACGATCGCGGGCGAGAAGATGCCGTTTGGAGTTCCAGTCTTGACTGCACGGCGCTTTGACGAAGTCTGCGCTTCCGCAAGACTACACAAACAAACGACAGTGGCCAGAGTAGCCACAACGGCCGGAACAAATCTCTTCATTGGTTTTCCACCTCAAGTTCAGCCTTTAGGCCGCACCGGCAAGCTAAAGCTTGAACTCAAAACGCAGCCAGTTTTGAGTTCAGCCTTCAGGCTGTTTCAAAATACTTCGCGACCGTCGTTTGCGACGGTTTTTGTGTAACCAGTGAAACTAGCCACATCAACAACGCCGACACAATCACCATCGGCACCACGGGCATGAATCCGAAAACGGCTGTGCCGCCGGGCGTGCGCGATAACGCTTCCGCGCCGCCTAGCGACCAGATGATAGTCGATGGTCCAGGCGCTGGCGCGGGTACAACTGCTTGAAAGATCGCGACTGCCACAACTGCGGACGCAGTCCAAACGGTCACCGCCAACGCGCCCCACTTCGTACTTCCCTTCCAGAACAAAGCGGCCACGAGCAATGGCGACAACGCCGCAAATCCTGAAAACGCGTACTGAATAGCGAGCTCAAAGATCGTTTCCGGCGCTCGCAGCGCAACCGCGTAAGCAAAGAGCGTGATAAGAATTATGAATATCCGTCCGGTTTGCACCTGGACCGCTTCGCCGAAGCGACGCTTACCGCCGTAGAAGGCAAAGACGTCCTCCGTGAACATGGTCGAGAGCGCGAGGATCTGTGAGTCACTCGCCATCACCGCGGCCATGATGCCCGCACCGAGCAATCCGGCCAGCCAAAGGGGCGCATAATGCTGCAACAGCAACATGATCACATCGTCGCCCGCTGCCTGTTCGCGCAACGTATCACGCTGCTCGGGTTCCATGGTGCGGCCCTGAGTCGCGAGCACACGACGCGCTTCCTGTTTCGCTTTGATCTGCGGCATGTCGACGCGATTGGCCATCACGCCGAGAAACACACACGGCAACCAGATCGCGAGAATGCAGATCGGATAGAAGATTACAGTCTTCTTAAACTGGTTCATCTTCTTCGCCGTCAGGCAGAAGATCAGGATGTGTGGAAACGCGATCGCCGAGAGCGGGATAAACGTGTAACTGAAGAAGTAGTACGGCGAGATTCGTTCGCGCGTCAGCAGATACTTCAGGGGTGAGTTTAGTATTCCTTGTGCGGCCGAATTAAAACCACCGATCCCGTAGCCAATCACGATCAAAGCGACCGCGCCGAAGCACAAAAACAACACCGTCTGAAACGTGTTGACCCACGCCGTGCCGCGCATACCGCCGAAGAAAACGTAGCTCATCACGACCATCGCGACGATCGCGCCGCCAAACCAGAACGGCACAACCCCGTCGCTGATCGTGTAGAGCGTCGTGCCGCCGCCCATGATGCCGATAATGATGTATGGAACGAGCAACACAGCCTGGACCACGAAGATCACCGTGCCGATGTGGCTGCACTCCCAGCGATCGCGAAACATCTGCACCGGCGTCATGAAGCCGTATTTCTTTCCCAACGCCCAAACGCGCGTGCCGATCAGAAAGATCGTTATCGGGATCACGAGTCCTGACGACGAGGCCATCAAGCCAAACGTCACGATGCCATTGGCGAAGGCGTGGCCCGAAGATCCGAGGATCGCAAACGCCGTCATGTTCGTGCCAAACAGTGAAAACAGAAATACGAATGGACCAAGCGAACGGCTTGCGAGAAAGTAGTCTTCAGCCTTTTCGCGTCCACTTGCACGGCGAAAAGCAAAGATTCCAATGTAGAGAACTGTCGCGAGATAAATGAAAACTACGATGGCAGGAATCAAGCGGCCTAATCCTCCGTGGGCGTCGTTTCTTCAACTTCACGTTCGAGGTGAGAAGGCCAGGCGAAGGTGACCAAAAGCCACATCAGCAGCGCTGCGGCGACTGAAAACAACCCTTGGTAAAAGAGACCGATGGGAATGAAACCAAAAACCAGATATGAACTCCGCCAGAACCAGATGTCCTGATGAAGTATGTACAGGGCAACGACAGCAACAACAAGCAGGATGGTTTTCATGCTGAGTGGTCGCTGACCCTAACAAAGCGGTTAGGTTGTGTCAAGCAAGCCATCCACAGATTACACAGATTCTATAGGTCAATCTGTGTAATCTGTGGATGGATTTGTTAAGCGCGTGCGGTGCGGCGGACTCGTTCCGAGTCGATGTGGTGACGCTTGATCATGCGATCGAGTGTTTTGCGATCGACGTGCAACACACGCGCGGCGGCTTGCTTGTTGCCGCCTGTATGTTCCAACACCTGCGCTACGTAACGTCCCTCGATCTCCGACAACGGTACCCACTCTTCGGGCGGCGTTTCCACAGTTGCGGTATCTTGCGTAGAACCGTTTTCCGTATGCTTCTGCGTGTAGTTGCGCACGCGTTGCGGCAGATCTTTGACGCGAATCGTGCCATCGCACATCGCTACCGCACGCACCACCGCATTCTCGAGCTCGCGAATGTTTCCGGGCCAACTGTAACGCTCCAACAGCGCCAAAGCTTCCGCAGAAAACTTCACCGGCGGACTCAATGAATAGACTCGATCCGCAAAGCTCTGCGCCAACGGCGGAATGTCTTCCGGCCGTTCGCGCAACGGTGGCAACACGATCGACACCGCGTTCAAACGATAAAAGAGGTCGTTCCGAAACCTTCCGGCCCCGACTTCATGATCGACGTTGCGATTGCTCGCCGCAATCACTCGCACATTCACTTTCAACGTCTGATTCGCACCGACGCGCCGAATCTCACCCATTTGCAACGCCCGGAGAAGTTTCACCTGAAACGAAGGTGTCGTCTCCGTAATCTCGTCGAGAAACACGGTGCCGCCGTCCGCTTCTTCCCACAAACCACGTCGATCGCGATCGGCGCCGGTGAACGAGCCCTTCACATGGCCGAACAACTCCGCTTCGATCAGCTCCGCGGGAATCGCGCCGCAGTTCACTGCCACAAACGGTTTGTCAGCACGTCCGCTGCGATGATGAATCGCAGATGCGACGAGCTCTTTGCCCGTTCCCGATTCGCCCGTCAACAACACGGGCAGGTTCGTGTTTGAAACACGGCCGACCTGCTTCATCACCTCGATAAACGCTTGGCTGCGTCCCACCAATTCGATATCCGAGTGATACGCAGCCACGCGCCTCGCGGGGGAGGATCTTTGTGGATGTTCAGACAACTGCTCGCGCAATGCCTGCGACAACGATTGCAGTTCGTCTGCTCCAAATGGTTTTAGTAAGTAGTCGTAGGCGCCAAACGCAGTCGCGTCCAATGCACCGGCGGCACTGCCGTGGCCTGTCATCAGCACCACTTTCGTTTCCGGCAATCTCTCTTTGAAGTGACGCAGCACGCTGTAACCATTCGCGCCGCCGAGCATCACGTCGCAGAACACTACTGCCCACGGCACTTCGCCTACACGTGTAAACGCATCTTCGGCTGACGGCGACAGCGCCACGTTCCAGCCTTCGCCACGTAGCACGTCGCCGACGAACTCGCGTACTTGCGGTTCGTCATCAATAACCAGCGCCTGATAAGTTCCGTTTCCGTCGATCGGCATTTCTGTCATCGCCTGGCGTCCTCCCCAACATCTGCCTGGTATTTACCGGTCTTCGCATCAAGCACTTCGCGAACTTTCCGCGCGAGCGCCAGAGGCGTAAACGGTTTCTGAATAAACTCAACATCCGAGTCCAACACTCCGTGATGCACGATTGCATCGTCCGTATATCCCGACATGTAAAGCACGCGCGTTGACGGCCGCACCTTCTGCAAACACTGCGCGATCTCTTTGCCGCTTCTCTCCGGCATCACGACGTCCGTCAGCAACAGATGGATCGGCTCGGGAAGCTCACGACATAAACGAATCGCGTCCTCACTGCCGCAAGCATCGAGCACGCAGTAACCCGCCTGCTCCAGAATCTTTCGCGCCAAACCACGCACGACGTCTTCGTCTTCAACCAGCAGAATGGTCTCCGAGCCACGCGGTACAACCGTTTCAACTAAAGCCGCCTTTGAAAACTCGGGACCGTCCGCTAATTGCGGAAAGTAGACTTTGAAGACCGTTCCCTTGCCCGTCTCGCTGTAGACCCAAACACTGCCGCCACTTTGCTTGACGATGCCATACACGGTCGATAGACCAAGACCTGTGCCTCGCCCTTTTTCTTTAGTCGTGAAGAACGGCTCGAAGATGCGCGCTTTGGTCTTCTCGTCCATGCCGCAACCACTATCGCTCACCGCGAGCATCACGTAGCGACCCGGCGCCAGACCGAGATGCTTGCCTGCAAACTCAGCATCGCAATCAAAATTTGCGGTCTCGATCGTGAGGTTTCCTCCCAGCGGCATTGCGTCGCGACTGTTGACGACGAGATTGACGAGTACCTGCTCGATCTGACCCGGATCGGCCTTGACCGGTTTGAGTTCCGGATCGAACTTCGCAGTGAACCGAATGTCTTCGCCAATCAAACGGCGCAACATCTTGTTCATGTCAGAAACGATGTCGTTCAGATTAAGAACGACGGGCTTCATCATCTGCTTGCGGCCAAACGCGAGTAGTTGCCGCGTCAAATTCGCCGCGCGCTCACCGGCTTTTTTTATTTCTTCGAGATAACCTCTCATGCGATCGTCAGGATTGGCGCGTTGCAAGGCGAGGCTGCTGTAGCCATTGATGGCTGTGAGCAGGTTGTTGAAGTCGTGGGCCACGCCGCCGGCTAACCGGCCGATCGCTTCCATCTTCTGCGACTGTCGTAACTGTTGTTCCAGGTCGTTTCTTGAGGCGCTTTCAATCGCTGCGGCGGCGGTTGCAGCAAGAATCGTCAACACCTTCATCTGCGCGACTGTGAACGGACGCAGCCGGCTCGAGGCGTTGATACTTAGCGTGCCGACGACCTTGTTGGCGATCTGAAGCGGAATCGAAAACGATGAATTGATCTCGTGATAATTTCCCGGCACGCGCTCGCTGATCGATCGTTCAGGATGCGCGCCGCGAACGGCAGCTACGTACAAGTCGTCTGTACCGTCGTTGCACGGCAGCAGGACCGAAACTTCGTCAGCGTCAGTCTGTTTGAGAACGGCGTCGACCAGTTTGTTGATGACTGTTTGCGGATCGGGTGTGAGCGAAATCGTCTGGGCCAACTCGTAGATCGCGACCGTCTCGCGCAGTTGCAGGTTTTCGAGTTGCATCTGGCGGACGTTCATTGCGCGCGTCACCAACGGAGCCAGGGTCTGCAAACGAAACGGCTTGAGCACGTAGTCAAAAGCGCCCACTTTCATCGCCTCGACTGCCGTTTGAATCGTGCCCTGACCGGTCATCACGATACAGACGAGGTGTGGATCCATTTGCAGAGCTTGTTGAACGAGCGTGACGCCGTCCATGCCCGGCATCATCAGGTCTGTCAGCACGACGTCGAAAGCATGGATGCGCAGTGCCGCGAGGGCTTCGGCGCCGGAATTAAGACCAGTTGTTTGATATCCCTGTGAGATTAAAGCCTCAACGAGAACTTTTTTGAGTTCGACTTCATCGTCGACCACGAGGATATTTCCGCTTTGGCTTGCACTCATGATGGTTTGAGACTTGAAAGCATTACACCTGCCGCGCCGCTGAATTTGACTGATTGCAGATAGGGGACGGCAACCTCGCCCTGGCCGCCGTCCCCCCTTTGCACGCGCGAGGACTGTTCGAGACTCTGCGCGTGTACCGAGCTTAGGGATCTCGCTGAACAGAAACCGCTTTGTACGTGTGACTTTGGGGCACGATGGCCTTGGTATGCGATCCCCTCGGATTCATAGCCCGCCCGGCCCGATGACGTGAGGTTTTGAGACTTGAGATGAAACCGCATTCAATTGAGCGTGGGGCTATGCGTCAATCAAATATCGCGCGTTTAGGCTAAGCGCTCCGTGAAGACTGCGCAATGAGGAGATTCCTGAAGGAGACCTCAGCAATTCCCTGATGGGGGAAAACTCTGATTGACAACTACTCCACGTCTATGAGTCCGACCAGGATGGCATAGCGCACGAGCCCCGCGACGTCGTGTATGTCCAATCGTTCCATTAGTTGCGAGCGGTGAGTCTCCACGGTTTTGACGCTAATCAGCAACTCCTGGGCGATTTGTTTGGTGGTACGGCCCTGAGCAATCAGGTGCAGCACCTCCCTTTGGCGGGGACTAAGGGACTCCAACATGTCTTTTTTGGTGCCTTTGCCGTACTCGAGCAGCGTTCTTTGTGAGGTTTCCGGTGAAACATAGCCGTCACCTTTCATCACCTTGTGGATTGCCGTTTCGAGTTCCGTACTCGCAGCACTTTTCGGAAGAAAACCGGCGGCGCCTTCCCGCAAAGCCCGGATCGCATACTCGCTCGCTTCGTGGACAGTGAGGACAATGACTCGCGTTTTTGGTGAATGTTTCTGGACGTGTAACAGGACGTCGAAGCCATTACCGTCCGGCATCGTGATGTCGAGCAACACCAAATCCGGGTGTAACTTGCTTATTAACTGTATGGCTTCGCTGCCTTTACCGGCTTCGCCGACGACTTCGACTCCCTCAATTTTTTCCACCAGTGCTCTTATGCCCGCACGCACTAATGCGTGGTCGTCAGCGATGAGGGTACGAGTGGGCTTCATGCTTACTGGTTTCTTGAGTACGGCAAGTTCGTGAAGCCCGAGCATCATTGCAGGAAATCCCTGATACCACAATCAGGAATTACCTGATACCGGTGGGGACGGTGGTACGCTCGATGGAGGATTTTGTTTGTTCTACTTGAACCTTTTCAACACTTAACGGGAAGGTCGCGCAGATCTGCGTTCCGAGCGTCGGAGCTGAGTCGATGGTCAACGTTCCACCAACTGCCTGTGCGCGCTCTTCCATTCCCGTCAAACCCAAAGTCGCGGCGGCCGTTCCGGCGGCACGCACTGCATTCAGGTCGAAACCGATTCCGTTGTCACTAATCACCAGCATTAGTTCTTCACCCGTGCGTTCCAATCTGACGGAAATCCGGTTCGCGCCGGAGTGCCGAAGGATGTTTGTCACCCCTTCCTGCACGATGCGAAAACACGCAGTTTCCAGCGCAGCGGGAAAACGATCGTCGTCTTTTACTGACAGACTCAGAAATTCGACGGCTACACGGGTATTCCGTGCTTGCCGATCGAGATACCAACGCACGGCTACTACGAGACCGAAATCGTCCAAAAGCAGCGGCCGCAGATCGACGGAAAGATCCCGGACCTGATCCACCGCTTCGTCGATCACGTTCAGGTTTGCCTCGATCGACGCCAGAATCTCGGGCGCACTACAAGTCTTTCGCAGCGCGTGAAGGTTCATTTTGACGGCAGTCAGGATTTGTCCGACCTGATCGTGCAACTCGATCGAAATCCGGCGCCGCTCAGCTTCTTGTGCTTCGATTAGGGAGCGCACAAAGGCGCGCATTTCTTGCCTGTCTCTCATTGCTGGAAACCTCCAGGAGTCAAGGTACCGTCAAGAGACCAGCCTGGCGCCGTGCCACTTACCAGCAAACTGGGACTCACCGGGAGTGTGGCGCACGTTAAACTTTCAGGCTCAAAAGAATGAAGAGGTTGAATCGCGTGGAACTACGGGGCGATCGTGTACGAACACCACGCGTTATCGGTCATTGGACCTCTATCTGCGTCGCATTCTAGCACGAGATCGGAAAACGTAAGCACCACATGAGGATCAAATTCGCGGCCACTGCCGCCGTGCAAACGTTCAAACGCCTGTTCGGGAGTCAGGCCAGGCGTGCCGTTCTTCTTGTTGGTCATCAGATCAAACTCCTTCGCCACGCGCAGCACGCGCGCGGTTAGCGGAATCTGATCGCCGATCAAGCCGAGCGGCGATCCACTGCCGTCGAAGTTTTCATACTGGTAACGAATGATGTCTGCTGCGTCCTTAAACTCAGTAATGCAGCCGACGATCCGTGCCGCGCTTTCGGCGTTCTTGTAAGGCAATACCTGTGCGGCCGCAGTGACAACGCCGATGTCGTGCAGAAACGCTGCTGCCGTCAGGTCTAACATCAACTCCGCACTCAACCCGAGTTTCTCGCCAAGTGAGATCGCACACTTACTCACGCGCGATCCGTGCTCGTACAGAAACTCGTCTTTCAACTGAAGCACCGAAGCCATCGCGCGGACAAAGCCCAGCTTCATCTCCCTGAGCCGCGAGTTGAGACGCTCGTTGTTTGCCGCCAACGAATGCTGGCGCTTGTTTGTTTCGTAATGCTCGACGGCGCGGCTGACACGCAGTTTCAGATCGTCGTTGTTCCACGGTTTGTTTATGTACATGTAAACCAACCCGCAGTTCACGGCTTCGATCAGCGCTTCCAGATCGGTGTAACCCGTGAGGAGAATCCTGACCATGTGCGGACGGCGAGCGGCGCTTCGTTTCAACAACTCAACGCCGTTCATTCCGGCCATACGCTGGTCCGTGATGATGACGGCCACCTCGTGCTGGTCCAGGAGTTCGAACGCCTCTTCTCCCGAAGAAGCGGTCAGGCAGAAATAGTCCGGTCGAAAAAGTCGCTCCAGCAAACGGATGTTTGCTTGCTCGTCATCGACGATTAAAAGCTTGTAAGTCATTGATTGTAACTACTCCTATGGTTTTCGATCGGAATTGAGACCCTGAAGGTGCTGCCCGCTCCGGGTTTGCTTTCGACGGTGATGGAGCCGCCGTGTTTTTCGATAATTCCGTAACTGATTGACAGGCCAAGGCCGGTGCCTTCGCCGACGGGTTTGGTCGTGAAGAACGGATCGAAGATCCGGTTGATGTGTTCGGGCTCGATACCGCAACCCGTGTCGCTGATCCTGATGACTGCCGTTTTACTCTCGACGGTAGTGGAAACGCATACTTCTCCTTCGCCGTTGATCGACTGCGCTGCGTTCACCAGCAGGTTGGTCCAAACCTGATTCAACTGGCCGGCATAACAATGGATCAATGGCAGCTTGCCGTATTTGCGCACCAGGCGAACGCCCACCCCGTAATAACGCGAGAGCAGTCGAATGGTTGAATCGAGACTCTCGTGCAGGTCGACAAGCTTGAACTCCGCGTCGTCGAGACGGGAAAACAGCCGCAGGTTCTGGACCACGTCGCGGATGCGTTCGGCGCCTTCGAGACAGTCGCCGATCATCGAACGCAGATCGGGAAGCAACAGGTCGTAGCCAATCTCCCGCTTGGTGATTTCCAGTTCTGAAGCTTCGGGTTCCGGCAGTTTGGTTCGTTCGTAGATTGAGAGAATCAATTCGAGGCGGCCGAGGTAACCGCGAATCAGATCCATGTTGCCGTAGATGAAGCCGGCGGGATTGTTCAATTCGTGAGCAATACCGGCGGCGAGCTGGCCCAAACCAGCCATCTTTTCGCTGTGGACGATCTGCGCTTGCAGACGTTCCAACTCAGCCTTGCGTTCCGACAACTCGATATTTTGCCGCTCGAGGTCGGCGCGATAGCTGCGCGCCGTTAGTGTCAGTTCGCGACGTTCGAGTGCGCGCTCGACTGCAAAACTCAGCACTTCGAGTTCGCACGGTTTGACGAGGTAATCGACGGCTCCGAGTTGCAGCGCGTCGCGAATACGCTGCGGGCGATCGATGCCGGAGATCATAATTACCGCGGTGTCTGGATAACGAAGACGAATCTCGCGCAGGAGCTCGACGCCGTTGCGGCCGGGCATCTGGATGTCGGAGACGACGAGACCGTAACTTTGTTTTGCGAGCTCGGTTAAAGCTTCATCGCTGGACGCAGCGGTCGTGGCGATGTAATTCCGGTTTAGATAATCGGAAAACATGTTGCGAATGAACTCATCGTCGTCGACCACGAGGATGCGTCGCGCTGCTGCGTCAGGGAGGTGTGCACCCAGGACGTTAGTGTCGTTTGGTTGTAATTGTGCGACTGGCAGCATGAGTTTCCGGGGTTACGGTTTGGGAGCGAGGAGTTTGTAAGTCGACTTCAGTTGTACTCGATTACATGAACTCGTACTGCGTTTCTGCGGTCCATGTTCAGGATCCAACCGGCGGCGACCAGGACAAATAACAGTGGGGCGATTTTCTTCACATCTTCTCCTTTCTCGTGCCTTTCTCTCCGGCGGGGTTGCTCTCAACTCGCCGGTGAAGCTCGTATACGTTGCGCACGACTTCCACGTCGCACTGTGACGGCGCGGTTAGACCGTTGTCGCTGTTGACGCCGGGAAAGCCGTTCATGATCGTTTTGTTCTTCTTGCAGGTGGTGCAGTCCCACAGGCCCATGCCGTGGCCGAGTTCGTGACTCATGTAGCCGAGTAGTGCCTGCGGTTTGGTAGTAGCGAAGTCGAAATCGATCCACGCCGAGAGGAGTAGGCCGTTTTGATCTTGCTTGAGTGGATTGAAGAACGCGTAGTGTTTGCGATCCTGCTTGTTGACTTCGCGTCGGGTTATGGTGAGGCACGGGTTGCATTGTGAGAGTTCGTCAGTCTCACCGGCGTAGGAAAACTTCACGCCCGCGCCGGCCTCGGTTGCTGCTTCCGACCACGTGCTCATGGCGGCGAAGAGCATTTGGCGTTGTTCGGCCGTGAACATGCCGCGCATGAAATAGACTCTTACATTCGCATCAGGTGGCCAGTAATAGGAATTTGCCGGGGGCGCGTTGTGGTTGGTCACACAGTTCTGCGCTTGTTCCTGCGCGCAGACGGTCGTGAACGCGATTGCGATGAGCAGTGTTGCGAAGATGAGTTTCATGGTCGGGGTTGCGAGAGCGTCAGTTGCCGGGTTCGTCCAGCTCCTTGACGCTGACAGTGCTCGCGAAGAGTTTGTAATCGTAGTACCTCACGCGAATGCGATAGTTCACATTGCGATGGGGAAAATGAAGAACGTCGTCGGCTTCGGTGCGACTGGGGAAGGCGAATGTCGCACCGGCCGACTCGCGCCACGTCTCGAACAGTGGGAAACGTTGCTTGCCCTGCGGCTCGACGATGCCTCTGACTTTCACGATCTGAAACGTGGCGACGTCGATCCACACAGAGCCGCGAAAATATCTTTCGCGCATGCGATTTGGATTTGGTTTGGTGACGGGCTCAACGTTCAGTACGTAAACGCGCTGGCAGTTGATTAACTCTTCTCCGTGGTAGTTGAAGTTGTATTTACCTGACTCGGCTATGTCGATACCGAGTAACTGCGCTCCGGCGAGGTCCTGGATGTCTTCGTTAGTGATGCGCATCTCGCGGATCGTTGACGGCGGATGGTAAGTGACGCGCTCGATGCGATTGCCACGGTCGTCGAAGACAAATTCCGAGTTGCGCACGTACTCTCCCGTGACCTGGCCTTTCGGACCGATGGTTTGCAACACGACGTCGCGTTTGAAGGTGTGTTGGGTGAGTGCTTCCCTCAACCGCGACTCGGTTTTGATAAACGACTCGACGATCGTCTGTTGGTGTTGCGCATGGGCCGACCCCACCCCCGCGAGGGCGATGAGTGTCAGAGCAAGAGCGACGGAAGTGAGTATTCTTCGAAGCATGAGAACTTTTGGGGCTGAGAGATGTTTGGTGGGGCGTTCAGCACCGGAGGACGCCAAAGGCCATTCTTTCCCGCCCCAAACACGCAACCAAAGCAGCCTTCCCGGGCCGCTGCAGCCCAAGTGGCATCTCCCGTGCCACCGCGATCCATGCCACCCGCAAGCGTTGGCATGCTTATAAAGCAGGTGAAGTGGGCGACAGTTTCGTACGAGGCACAAGAGCTTCACTAAACACTGGTGCCTTTTGTGCCTCTTTGTGGCTTTAGACATGCATTTTCCGTCACAAACTCAGATTGGTGGTGTTTCTAGTTTGAAAGCACAAAGTCTTCCTCGGAGGTCGGAATGGCGAAAATGTCGATACGCGTCGTTTTGGGTTTGCTGGTGGTGGCCGGTCTGGCTGTCGCTGGCTGGGTGGCGGTTTCAGATGTTGAGGCGCAGAGCCAGTTGACCGGCACTTGGACGGCCACCGTTGAAAAAGACAAAGACAACAAGATTCATCTCAGCCTGGAGCGAAACAGCAAAGGCCACCGGAATCAGATGGGGCAGACCTACGACTTCGCCGACCTCCAGGGCCTGACACGCGAACAAGCCATGAACGGCGGATCGGTGAACTTCAGCCTCGTGCGGGAAGCCGGACGAATCGACTGCGAAGGCAGTTTTCAAAACGGCAAAGGCTCAGGCACTTTTCGTTTCACCGGCAATCTCGCGTTCGTTTCGGCGATGAAGAGTCGCGGCTTCGACTTCGAAACCGGGATGAACGACGACATCGACGATCGTCGCGGTGAAAACAAACTCTTCGCGGCGACCACGCTGAACGTCACCACCGCACTGGCAGACGACCTCATTTCCGCCGGTTTCGGCAAACTCCAGACAGAAGATCTTTTCAAAGCCGCTATTTTCAAGATCGACTCGAAGTTCATGCGTGAGATGAAAGCGAGCGGTTTCGAAAACCTCGCCATGGAAGATTTGGTGAAAGCGCGGATCTTCAAGATCGACCCCGAGTTTGTCAGGCAGGTGAGTCAGATGGGTTTCCAGAAGGAGCCGTTTGAGAGCCTGGTGAAGATGCAGATCTTCAAAGTCACGCCGGAGTTCATCTCGGAAGTGCGCAACGAGGGCTTAACGAACCTTCAGATCGAAGACTTGGTGAAACTGCGGATCTTCAAGATCGACGCCACGTACATTCGCGAAGCAAAAGCCGATGGAACGCCCTTAGATGTTGAAGAGTTAGTGCGCCGTCGCATCGGCGTCGCGCGCCGGTAAACTGGCGTTTGAACGCCTTCGGCGTATTTATCGGCAAAACGGCTGTTAGCAACGAACACTTGCGCAAAAGGTGCATTTGGTAGCATCTTTTGCGAGTGCCAGAGAATCTTCCCCAAGTCGCAAATCTTCCGCAACTCGCCTCTAATCTTGCGTCCGTCGCCAGGAGTCTTCACGCGCGCGGGTGGCTGCTAGGCACCAGCGGTAATTTGAGCGCCGTTGTGCAACGCGAACCGTTGCGTCTCGCGATGAGTCCGAGTGGAATCGACAAAGGCGAACTCGACGCCGCGCAAGTGCTCACCATCGACGAGCACGCACGTATCGTCAGCGATCACAACGCGAAACCTTCAGACGAGAGCCTGTTGCACATCCGCATCGTCCAAACACGCGGCGCCGGCGCCGTGCTTCACACACACTCCGTCTGGAACACAATGCTTTCCGGTCTCTACGCTGCCCACGGGGGTGTTAACATCGAGGGCTACGAGATGCTCAAAGGACTGCAAGGCGTGCGCACACACGAACACAATGAGTGGCTACCGATCATCCCAAACTCACAAGACATGCCTGCGCTCGCGGACACGATCGCCGGCACACTAAACAATCACAGCTCGGCGCACGGTTTCCTACTCGAACGTCACGGACTCTACACGTGGGGCGACAACCTGTCACAGGCAAAGCGACACGTCGAGATCCTCGAATTCCTTCTCGAAACACTCGGGCGAACATTACTGATCAAAAAAGAGGCTTGAATTTATGGCCGTCGTAACAATCGCAACAATCGCTGATGAAAACCGGACCGTGCGCACCGAAGCGGAGATCACTTCCCTGCTCGCGAGCCACGGTATCGACTACGAACGTTGGAACCCGGCGCATCCGGTCGCGGACGATGCACCGGCGGAAGAAATTTTGCGCGCCTACTCCCGCGAGATCGACGAACTAAAACAACGCGGCGGCTACGTCACCGCCGACGTGATCGACGTCGATCCCAACACCGCTGGTCTCGAAACAATGTTGGCGAAGTTCAACCGCGAACACTGGCACGACGAAGACGAAGTACGCTTTATCATTGCCGGTCACGGGCTCTTTCACATTCACACCACGACTGGGCCAGTGCTGGCGATCGAAGTCGAAGCAGGCGATCTGATTCGCGTGCCGCGCGGCACCTTGCACTGGTTCAATCTCTGCGCAGATCGACGCATTCGGGCAATTCGCTTGTTCCAGGACACAGCAGGCTGGACGCCTCAATACACCGACAGCCACGTTGACGAACGTTTTCTGCCAGTCTGTTTCGGACTTTCGCATCTGCCGCAGCAACGCTCGACGACACCGTGAGTCCGCAAATCTCCATGGCCGGTATTCGCGGCATTGTTCTCGACATAGAGGGCACGACCACGCCGATCGCGTTTGTTCACGACGTGCTCTTCTCCTATGCGCGAACGCACGTGAACGACTATCTGGTGAAACACGCTGAGACCGATGACGTCCGCAAAGACATCCAACTACTGCGCGAAGAACACGCTGCCGACGTACGCAACGGCAACCAACCGCCGCCTTTAACAGGTGAACTCGATTCGATAGTGAGCTACATCAACTGGCTCATCGATCTCGATCGCAAATCAACCGGATTAAAGTCTCTACAAGGAAAGATCTGGCACGAGGGTTACTCTGACGGCACGCTGCGTTCGCAAGTTTTCCCCGACGTCCCTCCAGCACTCGCTCGCTTGCGTGCTGCGGGCTTGAGCATCAGTATCTTTTCCTCGGGCAGCGTACTCGCACAACAACTGCTCTTCGCGCACACCGAAGCCGGCGATCTCACTTCGTTCATCAGCAACTACTTCGATACGAGCGTGGGCAAGAAAGGCGAACCCGAAAGCTACCGGCGCATTGCGGAAGCGATCGGACTGCCGCCAGGCGAAGTACTTTTTATTTCAGACGTGGTGAGCGAGTTGGCGGCCGCGCGTGAAGCCGGGATGAAAACTGTTCTTTCAATCAGACCGGGCAATCCCGCGCAGGAATCCGCGGCGCAGTACCAGACGATCGATTCCTTCGACGAACTCTGAACATGCCACGCATCAAACAAACTCGTAACAAAGCCCGCCGCCTGCGGGATTTACAAAATTAACAAGATGGGACTGAAACCGAGTTCAAGCCGCCTTTAGGTATCTTGTCAATTCTGCAATCCTGTCTACTTGATGCTTGCGTACAACTGTTTCGCCATCTCCGCGTCGAGACCTTTGAGGGTTTCGTATTGGGCGAGGGCGGAGGGTTTGTCGTTGATGGCCACGTAGGTGAGGCCGAGGTTGTAGTAGGCCTGGGCCAGTTGGGGCCTGAGTTTGATCACTTCCCGGTAAGCTTCGATCGCTTCTGAGTAGCGGCCCGCTGTGTAAAGCGTCAGTCCAAGATTGAACTGAGCTGATGCGTTCTTCGGTTCGATCTCCAACGCCTTCTTCAAGGCGTTTGCCGCCTCGTCATAACGTTTCAAACCACTGTAGGCGTTGCCCAGGTTTTTGTAAGCATACGAGCGGATCTCGTTTCGTTCCTGAAAGCCTTGTTTGTATGCCTCGCCGCTTTCACCCAACAACTTGATCGCCTGCTCGCTGGCGTCCACTGCTTCCTGATAACGGCCGCTGTGGTTGTAAGCAAAACTCAGATTGTTGTAGACCTCCGGACTCGTCGAATCAAACTTCAACGTCTGCTGATAAACGCCGATCGCTTCCGGATAACGATTCAGCCGCGCCAACGAAAACGCCAACGGCAGATAAGCCCCGGCGTAATCCGGTTTCACTTTGATCGCCTGCTGGTAAGCGTCAATCGCCTGCGCAAACTTGCCCTGGTCCACGTAAACGTTCCCGAGCCCGGCAAACGCACGTGCATCATCAGGGGCGATCTTCGCGGCTAGTTGATACTGTTCTTCGGCTTCGGCGTAACGCGGCTTCGGAGCGCTGCGAGCGGCGTTCGCTCGCGCGATGATTGTGTCCTGTTGCCGCACTGGCGGTTTCGGCTGGCGCTTGATGCGTCCGCCACCGGCCTGTTGTCCGCCGGAAGACGTGTGAACTGTCGGATTAGAAGGGGCGCGAAAGATCAGCGCGGCGCCGCCGGTAATGTCGCGAACCAAACTGCCGCCGCCGCTGATATCCTGGGCCAGAACGCTGGCCACAGTCAGGCCAATAACCAGGGAAACAAGGGGAAAAAGCCGGTGTTTCATGCTTACTGCATCTCCTCACCGGCAGATTACACCCTATTCCGCCTACAGACACAAGCTTTGACTGGCTTAGTACTCGCGGACGCCCATCACTAACGGACCGGACATGTTGAGGGCGCGGCTCACTGCGACGGAGTCGTATTGAATCGTCGCATTGCCGCCGCCGGCGGTGGTGAAACTCGGCGCGAGAAAACCACCGGTCCCATTCACATCAAACTTCGCCACCGTAATCGATCCGTAGATGTTGCCGTTGCCGCCGCCTTTGCGATTAACGTCGCCGCCACCAAGCACCAGGATCAGTCCGGAAAAACTCGGATTTCCATTCATTTCCAAGTCACCCGTGACGATCAATAAACCCGCACCACCGTCGAGGTTGCAATCGCCATCGACAAACGTAAACGCCGGCGACGACGAGCTGCCGGCATTACCGTTGAACGAAGTGAAATAGCGGCCCTGGCCGATCGCATTGGCCTTCTGCGCGGCGAGAAAAGCGCGCGCATTGTTTGCGGTCTGAAGCAGCGTCGGGAGTGAAGACGTGGCAAACTTTCCGGCTATCGGTGTCGCGACTGTGCCTTTGTTCGCGGCGTCGATTTCGATCGCCATGTCAGCATCAGTGTTTGAACCAAACGCCGGCAGGGTGCCCGCCATGCCGGCGTGGTCGTGACCCGAGTACTCTTTGGCAGCACTATTTCCGGCAGTGAACGTAACCGGCGTTCCGTCATCAGAAGAACGCATCATGATCGTCGCTACCGGATCGTAATCAAAGTTTGAGCGGTTAACGATCAATTCCAACTTCTTGATCGCGCCCTTTGGACCATAACCGGTAACGCGCAAGCGCAGTCGGTCCGGTTCTCCATTGGCCACCGGCGTGTTGTCGGGATCGTCGACGACAACGCTGAAGGCCATTCCGTTTTGTGGCGCGTAGCTCGACGTTAACGTGACGCGATCGGGAAGAGTGGCGCCCGTGGGCGTGTAGTCGTAACTGAGCCAACCAGACAAACGCGCGCTCGTTGACGTGTCGGAAGGCAGATTCGAATTGCTCAACGTTACGGCCTTGCGAAAATCTATTGTCGAACCGCTCGCCATTCCCGATCTCGGCGAAACGTTTCCGCGCAACGCGTTCAAAGTCGCCTGCAACCCGCCCTCGGCGCCGTAATACGCCTGCATTTCAGCGGTTGAGTCGATCGCGGTGCGCGCGGACATCGTCGATACGAGAATCAATGTACCGCCGGCGCCCAGCAACAAGGTTGAGAGCATCAGCACAGTCAACAATGCGGCGCCGCACTCGCCACGCTTAACGTTCTGATTTGTTTTCGCCTGATTATTCAAAACGCTTCCACCTCACTCTTCAGTAAACTGTCAGGTTCGAATTACGCAGCGCCACGTCCGAAAGCAACAACACACTCTTCTCCGGTTGGTAACCCGCACTGCCGGGACTGCCAACCGCACCCAACTGCACACAGACTGCAATCACGACATATTTCGCCGCGCTCGGACTCACTTCACTCGCCGAGGCGCCAGTCAAATCACACCCCGACGTGCCGTACGTAACCCTTTGGCCGTAATAGTGCATGTGCAGATTGTCCAAACGATTTGCGAGCACCGTGACACTGCCGCCAGCCTGCCCATACTCGTCGTAGCGAGCGAGCAGATTTGTGTTGTTCGCTTTGTAAACGAAGTACTTCACATCCTCGCCGGCGTCTTCGCCGACGACACCGATACCGTTGCGCGCAGTCGTGGTGGCCGAATCGTCAAACTTGTTCGTGTTGGCGCGAAAGCGAATCATGCTGTTGCCGTTCGCGTCGGTGCCGGTATCACCCGAAACGATTCCGTTACCGGTTAGGTTGAAACCGGAGTTGGCAATCTCGCGCGACATGATGTTGAGCGCGCGCTGCGCATCTGCAAGCGCATCGTTGTTGGCGTTCGTACGCGTGCGAACATTGAGCGCCTGGGTCAGCAACGTCGTGGCGATGCCCATCACCGTGATCGTTAAGGACATCGCGATGATCAACTCGATTAGCGAAAAACCAGCTTGCTTATTGTTTCTCTGCGACATTGCTGCTCCTCACAATGAGCGGTTTGGACCCGTGGTTAGACAACTTCTCGTGCTCACGAGCGTGACCGAACCGAAGATCGAAGTGACGTTGCTGGACCACGAAGCACTGGCGCTTTGCGGCGTCACTTTGATCGTTATCGTCTTCAGCGTGGGACTCGAGTCGATAAGTACTGAATTAACGATGGTAGTGTTCACACTGTAACTGCGGTTGAGTCTCGTCACGGTGGTCGTTGTTCCGCCTGACGAAGTAGCTGTCAGCGAGGAATCGGTGAAAGCGACACTGCGAAGTTGCTCCATTTGTTGTTGGGCCACAGCGCTGGCCATCTCGCGATCCGCGGCGTTCGAGGTGTTGCTCGCGGCGTAAGCAAACAGTCCGGCAACACCGAGACCGACGATAGCCATCAGGACCATCGCCACGGTTGTCTCGAGCAGCGTGAAACCTGCCTGTGAATTTGACGGTTGTTTTTTGATTTCTTTCATTCCCATTGCTCTTTCTACGGCACCGTGACCGTGACTGTTTTCGAACCGCACGATGATTGCAAAGTCACACTTCCACTCTGCTTCTTGACCGTGACCTCGAAACTCGCACTGCCGAGACCGCTGACTGTGCGCGACGACGGCGAGACCTGAATCT
>DATNJO010000173.1:0-8642 GCA_035603895.1 Pyrinomonadaceae bacterium | reverse complement strand
TACTGGTTCAGTTTGGAGTTCAAGCTTTAGCTTGCTCGCTCAAGACAGCAAGGCGCCGGTAAGTTTTCCTGGTCATGAATTTTTCCGTTAGTTAAGAGGTTGAGGTAACGGGCGATTGTCGCGGGAACCATACGCCGGGGTAGGAGTGATGTCAAGAATTATACTGGCCCATTGGTGTCCTAACCTGAACGCCGAAGGCGTTTGCTAATTTCAGCCCAGGGTTGGCACAACCCTGGGTCACAGCATGAGACAGACACTACGCTGAAAGCGTTCGCGAGCGATATGCCACTTGCCAATGCTTTCAGCATTGATACCAAAGTATCGGTTTGGTCCCAGGGTTGGCGGAACCGCCAACCCTGGGCTGAAATTAGTAAACGCCTTCGGCGTTCAGGTCTGGGTGCAAACTAGCCTTCGACGTTCAGGTCTGGGGTGCAAACTAGCCTTCGACGTTCAGCTTAGGGACATCACCACCACTTGACCAGATAGTGTCTGCGAATAAGTTGGCTTCCCACTTTCGCAATTGCGGTGTTCGGCGTTAATCTTTGCTCATGTCAAATACATGGCCTTCGCTTCCGCTCGAAGAGTGGAAAGATACGTGCGCGACGCTGCACATGTGGACGCAGATCGTGGGGAAGATGCGGTTGGAGCAGACGCCGCTCGTGAATCACTGGTGGAATGTGCCGCTCTACGTTTCGGCACGTGGACTCACGACGACTGCGATGCCTTACAACGAGATCTTTTTCGAGATGGAGTTTGATTTTATCGATCACCGTCTCGACATCAGGTGCAGTCATGGCGCGTCGACCAGCGTGGCTTTGGAACCAAAATCGGTGGCGACGTTTTATCGCGAGACGATGGATGCGCTGAAACAGGTCGGAGTCGAAGTACACATCTGGAAAATGCCCGTCGAGATTCCCGATCCAATACCGTTCGACGAAGACGAGCAACACAAGTCGTACGATCCGGAATACGTGAACAGGTTCTGGCAGGTGTTGCGTTCGTCAGACCGTGTGATGCAGGAGTTTCGTTCGCGCTTCATCGGCAAGTCGAGTCCGGTGCATTTCTTCTGGGGCAGTTTCGATCTCGCCGTCACGCGGTTTTCCGGAAGGCCCGCGCCGCCGCGGCCTGATGCCGACGCGATCACGCGCGAGGCTTATTCACACGAAGTGATCAGTCACGGCTGGTGGCCCGGACAAGGTCCACTCGGCAAGCCGGCATTCTATTCCTATACCGCACCCGCGCCTGAAGGCTTAAACAATCAAAGGGTCAGGCCCGATCAGGCGCACTACAGCAATGACCTGGGCGAGTTTTTGTTGTTGTATGACGACGTGAGAAACGCGAGCGATCCGGATGCGGCGTTGATGGACTTTTTACAGAGCACGTATGAAGCGGGGGCGAACCTCGCGAAGTGGGATCGCCCCGCACTCGAGAGACAGTAGTTGACAGGATTACAGAATTAACAAGACTGACAGTGTGTTAGTCCGTCAAATCCGTGGCTCAAAACTTAAACCTCGCACCTAACTGAATCTGGCGTTCGCCGAGGAACGTTCGTGGTCCACCAAACGGCGTCGATGCAGCCGGGTTCGTCAACACGGTCGCCGTCGAACTCGCAATTCCGTAACGCCCTGTGTTCACCGTCGCGATGTTCGATCGGTTGAACAGATTGAACGCCTCACCCAGGAAGCTCACACTGTAATTCTCGCCAAACTTAAACGTCTTCATCACTCGCGTGTCAAAGGTGTAAATGCTCGGCGTCGTGAAACCATTCCTTCTCGTTCCGGGCACGCGATCGGTGCTCGGATTACCATCACGATTTGCGTCGCCAGCGATCAGCGCCGAGTACGCAAAGCCTGATTGCAAGGTAATGATTCCGGAGAACGTCCAGTTGCTCAGCACGTCGCGTGCGAAGGCGTTATCTTTCTGGACGGTTCCGATCTCGTAAACCGGACTAAACACGAACCGATGGCGAATATCGAGATCGCTGCGGCCCCAGTCGGAACGAATGTCCAAATTGTTTTGTAAGCCCTTCGCATCGTCAGCGCCAACCACCACCATCGTCTGATCGGGTCGATTGTCTGACGTGTCAGAGAGCGTGTAAGCGGCGATGAACTGAAAGCCACGCGTGAAGCGTCGCTTGAGTTCCATCGCAAGCGCGCTATAACGCGAGTCAGCAGTGCTTTCAAACAAACTGATGCGCGCAAACCCGGGAATCGGCCGAGCCGCCGGATGGCGCAGGACTGTGAAATTCGTAACGGCCGGATCAATCACTGTGGTAGGCACAGGCGGCGCAAGATTGATGTCGCGCGTGCGGCTGATGTGCACGCCGCGGAAGTAGAGATAACTTACGGACAAACTCGTATTCGCAAACAGCTCGCGCTCGATGCCGAGGCGCGCCTGTTGGACATACGGTTGCGCGTAATCTTTTGCGAAGAGGTAAAGACTCGGATTCACACTACCGGCCGACGGAGGCGCAGTGAAAATGTTTGGATACACCGGACAGGGATTCGGCACTAATGTGCAATTCAAACTGACGCCAGTTACCTGAATACCGTTCTGCGAATGCGCTGTGCCGAGCATGATCGCAGGCGTGCGGCCGAAAAAAATACCGTAACCACCGCGGATCACGGTCTTGTCGTCAAACGCGTAGCTGAAACCAAACCGCGGCGCGATGTTATTGCCGTCACGGACCGGCGTGGTCGTGTCGAGACCCGCTGCGGCCAGTGCGGCACTCGGGTTGTTCACGGTTGGATCGGCCAGATCCTGAAGGTCGTAGCGAAGGCCGAGATTGAGCGTCAACTTCGGCGAGATACGCCAGTCGTCCTGCACAAACAATCCATACTCGTTCAAATCCGGATTCGTCGTTCCACCCGTCGTCGCTGCGCCCGGGAAATTCTGAACGAAAGTAGCCGGTGTATTCGACGCGAAGAGCGCGTATGAATTGAACGTGAACTGACCGCTGAAGAGTCCGGGGAAGAAGTTGAACACGCGATCGAAATTCAGATCCGCTCCGAATTTCAAACTGTGTTCGCCGTGCGTGAGACTCACCACGTCGATGAACTGCGCACGCTTGATCGTCGTCTCGCGTGGACTGAAATTGTTTCGGCCCAACTGGAGAAAACCGCCGCCGGTTTGAATGCGTGCTTCAGTGATGTCGCTGTTTGCTTCACCTGGTTCACGGTCGCGGCCAAACTGGAAACGAAAATCATTGATCACTGTTGGCGAAAGAGTTGAGATCAAGGAACCCGAAAGCGTCGTCGTCTTGGCGATGCTGTTTCCGGAGTGTTCCTCGACGCTCAATGGCCCACCGTTCTCGTTGTTATTGCCGGTGAAGTTCTGTTGATTAAACCTGAGCACCAGTTGGTTTGAGTTATTCAGGCGAATGTCAGTCTTCGCCATGTACACATCCTGGTCGCGTCCGATCTGGTACGTGTTCATCTTCGGCGCAAGCAAGTTTTGAATGCTGAGTGGCTGCGCGAAAAAGTTTGGCGCATCGACGACGTTGGGAATGTTCGAACGCTGACCGTCGTAAGCGAAGAAGAAAAACGCGCGGTCTTTCCTGATTGGACCACCGATCGTTGCGCCGAACTGGTTGATCTGCGACTTCGGCCGTTTGGCGTTGCGCGCCGTGAGAATGGGCGTGTTTGAATTGAGCGCTTCGTCGCGGAAGAACTCAAACGCGCTGCCGTGCCATTCGTTTGTGCCCGACTTCGTGACGACGTTAATGACTGCGCCTCCAGCGCGGCCAAACTCCGCCGAGAAACCGTTCTGGTTTACCTGAAACTCCTGTACTGACTCTTCCGAAAACTGGTAAGGCGGGCGCGTGCCGGTGCGGCCAAATGATTGACCAAAGAACGTGTTGTTATTGTCAGCGCCGTCTACTTGCAGACTGTTCAAGGTTCCTTTTTGTCCGCCGACCGCAAGGTCGCCCTGGCGCGTGGGATCGCGCACAACACTCGGCGTCAACGTAGCGAAGTCAAGAAAGTTACGGCCGTTGACCGGAAGGTTTTGAATCGCGCGTTCATTGACGACGGACGAGATCGACGTGCGGGCCGTTTCCACCACCTGTCCTTCGGCCGAAACGTCGACCATCGCAACGGTCGCGTTGCCGACTGCTAACTGAATGTCGAGCGGCGTCTGTCCACCGACAGTCACGATGACATTGGTAAAACTCGCTGGGGCGAAGCCCTGGGCGCCGCTCGTATCGACCTTGTAAGCGCCGGGAGCGAGAAACACGATGCGATAGACGCCTTCTTCGTTCGTCTGCGCACTCTTCGTTAAGCCGGTTGCAATGTTGGTGGCAGTGATGGTGACGTTGGGAACCGCGGCTGCGTTCGGATCGGTAACGCGACCCTCGATGTTGCCGGTGTTTGCCTGTGATTGGCCGTAGGCAGTGATCGACAGAGACAAAAACACGAGGAACAGGGTAATTCGAAACATAGTGGATCCTTTCTTGTTTTGGAGCAGCGCGAGGGTAGTTAAGTTTTCACTGGCCGCCAGAGGGCTGTCAAGCGTTTGCCGCTTGCAGTTTGCATGATGCTCATCACGCCCATGTAGCCAAAGCCGAAGAAGAAGAGCAGCAGGAACGGAATCGTGCCCCACATGTGCAACCGCGCCGAGTAGACAATGGCGAGGAGGAAATAGATAGCGAAGGCCAACTCGAGCAACGGCAATAGACCGCGCTTGCGTTTGTACTTCTTCCGTTTCCAGGTCGCGTCAGTCGTCTCTTCCACTCGATACTTCGGCGTTCGCACAAACTCCGATTTCACACCCATCAGGGCTTCGAGCACTGCGCGCGCGTTTGAGAACGCGAGGCCGATGCCGAGTCCCATCACGAGCGGCAAATGAAGCATTCGTGGCGTGCGTTTTTCGTCGAGGTACCACACGGCTGAGCCATAAAACAAGACGACGGAGATCGACGAGAAGAACAAGAGCGGCAGGTCGAGAACCATCAGGTGATAGAACGGCTGGTTGTAACGCACGAGCAGCAATGGAAACTGTAAAAAGCTCGCGACGATCATCAGTGGATAACTGATGTTTCCGGTCAAACGGAAGAACATTTCCAGCTTGACGCGCAACGGCAGTGGCGCGAGCCAGATGCGCGGATAGAGTTTTAACCCGACCTGCATCACACCCTTGGCCCAGCGGCGCTGTTGTGCTTTGAACGCGTTGATCTCGACCGGAATCTCTGCCGGCGCGTCTTCGTCGAGCAGGTAAACAAACTTCCAACCCATCAACTGCACGCGGAAACTGAGGTCGGTGTCTTCGGTCAGCGTGTCGTGTTGCCAGCCGCCGCTCATCTCGATCGCCTGACGGCGCCAGATACCGGCCGTGCCGTTGAAGTTGAAGAAGCCGCCGGTGCGATTGCGCGTGGTTTGTTCGACGACGAAGTGACCGTCGAGCATGATTGTTTGCAAACGCGTCAGCAAGTTGTAACGGCCGTTGATGTGCGACCAGCGCATCTGCGCGCAACCAACCATCGGGTCGGTAAAGAAGTCGACCAGCTTGCGCAGACAATCAGGTTTCGGAACGAAATCGGCGTCGAAGATCGCAAACAGGTCGCCTTTGGCATACTTGTTTCCGTTTTCGAGTGCGCCTGCTTTGAACCCGGTGCGATCCGCGCGATGGATGTAGTGAATATCAAAACCTTCTGCTGCATACTTCGCGACGACCGCTTCGGCGACTTTAACGGTTTCGTCAGTTGAATCGTCGAGAACCTGGATCTCCAGTTTCTCGCGCGGGTAGTCGATCGCCGTCACTGCTTTGAGCAGCCGTTCGACGACGTAGAGCTCGTTAAAAAGCGGTAACTGGACCGTGATGCGCGGTAGGTCCTCTTCTTCAAAACGTCCGCTCGGCTCCGGCACAAACCGGCGGTAGCGCCAGAAGTCGATCACCTGCTTGATGCGATACGAACCATAGATCGCGAGCGTAGTAAGAATGGCGAAATAGACGATCAGAATGGCCCAGTCGAAGGCGTCGAGTTGGTAGAGTGGACTGATATTGCCCCACGTTTTGTACACGCCGTCGTGGAAGTATCGTTCGAAAACTTCATACGGGGTGGGGCCGATGGGAGACGGCCAGGGAGTTGGTGCTGGAGCTTGCAACATCATGAATTGCGATTACATCCAAAAGCGCCAGATTGTAGCGCAGTAAGTGTCTTAACGACAAAGAGTAGAGCAGAGTTTGGCGTCTTTTGGCCTAAATGCGGCGTTCCGGAGCGCTGTAGTCGCTGGGGGCGGAGCCGATGGCTTCCGGTGACGCGAGCGTGAAGGTTGGGCGTGGTGCTCTGGGTTGACGGTTTTGCAGAGCGCGCAGGCTCAGGTCCATGATGCCCGGGACCACGTAAAACACGGCGACGCTGCCCAAAAGAAGACCGGTCAACAGACGCGATGTGTGCGTGTTTTCCCAAATGCCGAGGAACGTAAGACTGAAATCGATCGCTAGTGGAAGCGCCGCGAGAAAGAGCCACTTGCGATCCGGTGTCGAGGTTCTTCTCAGCGAGCGAACGAGTGGATAGACCAGGAAAGTAAATAAGAAACCGAAGTAAACCCCGGTGCAACGCGAACAGACTGCGAGTTTGTGCCCGTCAATAAAAAAGGAGCGTTCCGGGAGTTGATGACAGATCTTTCCAAACGCGTGATAGATCCCTGCCGCAATCCCGTTGTGACCGGTCGCCGCCGCGAGTGGCGCGATGACAATCAGCGCTACGAACAAAGTCGCCACTGTAGCGCTGATGGCCCAATAAGCCAGTGGCCGGCGAGTCGGAATAACCTGAGGAACGTAAGAGCTCAAAACCTGATAACCGTATCCGGGCCGCCTTCAATGTGCAGCGTATCGACAAACCGGATGTGCCGCGACTCAGTGGTCATGACGACCGAGTGCGTGCGTTTGCCCGAACCAAAGAAACGCACACCTTTCAACAATGCACCATCCGTCACACCCGTCGCTGCAAAAATGATCCTCTTACCGGGCGCGAGATCGTCCGTATCGTAGACCTTGTTTGGATCCTTGATCCCCATCGACGCCAAACGATCCAACACCTCGTCGCGAGGCGGCACCTTGTCGCGATCGACGCCCAAACGCTCCGGATCGAAAACGAGTCGCGCCTGAATCTCGCCGTTCAAACACTTCATCGCCGCCGCCGTGATTACGCCTTCGGGCGCACCGCCGATGCCCATCAATGCGTGGATGTTCGTTCCCGCAACGGCCGCGGAAATACCGGCCGAAAGATCGCCGTCAGAGATCAAACGAATGCGCGCGCCGGCCGTGCGTACGTCGTCGATCAGTTTTTTGTGCCGTGGACGATCGAGCACGATCACGGTCAGGTCTTCAATGTCGCGTCCCAAACGCCGGGCGATGTTCTTGAGGTTGTCTTTGACGGGCGCGTCGATGTCGACCACGCCGCGCGATGACGGACCGACGACGATCTTGTCCATGTAGATGTCTGGCGCGTTGAGCAGTCCGCCGCGTTCTGCGGCTGCTAGCACTGCGATCGCGTTATTGGCGCCGAGTGCGCAAAGGTTCGTTCCTTCGAGCGGATCGACGGCGATATCGATCTCCGGGCACGACTCCGCGATCTCTTCGCCAACGCCGAAACCGCCGCCGACTTCCTCGTCAATGTAAAGCATCGGCGCTTCGTCGCGTTCGCCTTCACCAATCACGATGCGGCCGCGCATGGGCACCGTGTCCATTACTTCGCGCATGGCCTCGACGGCCACCTGATCGGAATACTTGCGATCTCCCTGGCCCATTGTTCGTGCCGCCGCAATCGCCGCCGCTTCGCACACGCGCAAGAAATCCAGAGACAGCTCGCGCTCTGTCCTTAGATCATCGCCCATTCGTTTCGGTTCTCCTGATCCGTTTTAGACACGTGAGAATGCGTGCTCATACTAGCAGAGCGCGGTAAAATGCGCGACGCCGCAAATGATTGCGGATTTTTCCCCCGCCCTTTCTAAACTTAATGAGGAGTTTCCTATGTCTACACCAGTCCAGAGCAGAGAGATCAACGAAGACAAAATGAACCAGTTCCTCGGTAAGGTTGTCGGCGATTTTGGCGCCTCCCTCGGTTCCTCACTCGCCTACATCGGCCAGAAACTCGGCCTTTACAAAGCTTTGGCCGCAGACGGCCCGCTCACTTCCGCGGAACTCGCGCAGAAAACCAATACAAACGAACGCTACGTACGCGAGTGGCTCGTTAATCAGGCGTCGGGTGGATACGTGGAGTACGACGCCGCGACCGGCCGCTACTCGCTGAGTCCCGAGCAGGCTGTGGCGTTGACCGACGAGCAAAGCCCGTTTTACGTGGGCGGCGGCTTTTTCGTCGTCAAAGCGATGAATCAGGCGGCTGAACGTATCGAAGACCACTTTCGCAACGGCGGCGGCATGCTTTGGGGTGAACATCACCCGGACCTCTTTATTGGCGTCGAACGTTTCTTCCGTCCCGGCTACGTGGCGCATCTCGTGTCGTCGTGGATTCCGGCGCTTGACGGCGTTGAAGAAAAACTGAAAGCAGGCGGAAAGGTTGCCGATGTCGGCTGCGGGCACGGTGCGTCGACAATCATCATGGCCAAGGCGTATCCAAATTCGGAGTTTTGGGGATTCGACAATCACGAAGCGTCGATTGAGCATGCACGGCGTGCGGCGGA
>DATNJO010000172.1:0-8731 GCA_035603895.1 Pyrinomonadaceae bacterium | reverse complement strand
CGCAGCACTTTCCCGACGCGCCGAATCACGCAGACTTTCCCAGTACTGTGGTGCGCCCCGGCGAAGTTTACAAACACGTTTCCAAGTACCGCTTCTCATGCGACTAATTCTTATCGGTGTAATCAGTGTAATCTGTGGCTTCAACCCAAACGCCACCGCTAACCGCGAATTCAAGTTCGAGAACGCCCCTTCACCCGTCGCAGACGATGCAGCCGCGAACGCCAAAGTCACACTCATCGATGGCAATCTCGACTCAGGCAGTGCAGAACTCAAGGCGCTGATCGACGGCCGTTTACCCACCAATGAAGACGATCCCGGTGCGAATGTGTACTTCAACGCAGGCAGTTCAGGCGGGCGGTTCAGGATGGATCTCGGCCAGGCGATCGAGATCGCGCAAGTGAACACTTACTCGTGGCATCCGAGCAGTCGTGGTCCACAGTTGTACAAGTTATACGCCGCCGAGGGCGGGGAAACGAATCTCGATCTGAATCCAAAACGCGGGATCGATCCCGCCACTCGTGGCTGGAAGTTCATCACGACCGTGAATACGTTGCCGCAGCAAGGCGAGGACGGCGGCCAGTATGGCGTCAGCGTAAGTGACTCAAGCGGTAATCTGGGAAAATACCGTTTTTTGCTTTTCGATTGTTATGTGACGGAGTTGTACGACAACTGGGGCAACACGTTCTACAGCGAGATCGACGTCATCTCGAAGCCTCGTACTCCTTAATCGCTTCCTCGTGCCTGAGAGTGAGTCCAATGTCGTCCAAACCTTCTAGTAGACAATATCGCTGAAAACTTCCGACTGTAAACGGAATTGAAAGTCCGTGTTTATCCGTGATCGTCTGTGGCTCAAGATCGATCGTTAACTCGTAACCCTCGACTTCCTGCGCGCGCTTCATAATCTCTTCAACGGGCACAGCGATCGGTAGCATTCCATTCTTGAAACAATTATTCGCAAAGATGTCGGCAAACGACGGCGCGATGATTACCCGAAAGCCAAACTCGCCGAGCGCCCACGGCGCGTGCTCGCGCGACGAACCACAGCCAAAATTCTTGCCCGCCACGAGTATCGACGCACCCTGATAACGCGGCTCATTCAACACAAACGACGGATGCGGCTGGCCATCCGGCAAGTATCTCCAATCGTTAAAAAGAAACTCACCAAAACCCGTACGCTCGATGCGTTTCAAAAACTGTTTCGGAATGATCTGATCGGTGTCGACGTTCGCCCGATCGAGCGGCGCAACAAGCCCGGTATGTTTTGTGAACCGTTCCAAGTTACTTAAACTCCCACTCGCGTACGTCAGTAAAGTGTCCCCTGATTGCCGCCGCCGCGGCCATCATCGGACTCACGAGGTGCGTGCGGCCGCCGCGTCCCTGCCGCCCTTCGAAATTGCGATTGCTGGTCGATGCACAACGCTGGCCCGGCTCCAGTATGTCGGCGTTCATTCCCAAACACATCGAACAACCGGCTTCACGCCATTCAAATCCTGCTTCGCTAAAGATGCGATCGAGACCTTCGCGTTCCGCGGCGCGCTTCACTTCCTGCGAACCGGGCACGACCATCGCGCTCACCGACGAGCTAACACGATAACCTCGCACCACTCGCGCTGCCGCGCGCAGATCTTCGATTCGCGCGTTCGTGCACGAACCGATAAACGCGCGATCGATCGCGATGTCCTGAATACTGGTGCGCGGTGTGAGCGCCATGTATTCGAGCGCACGCTCCGCTGCCTGGCGATCTGTTGAATTTGTGGCGTCGGCCGGATCGGGAACAAAACTTGTCACCGGAACGACCATGCCCGGACTCGTGCCCCACGTCACAAACGGTTCGAGTCGAGTAGCATCGAGCTCGACGACGGCCTCAAACACCGCGTCGTCATCACTCACAAAGGTACGCCAGTGACTCACCGCCTTGTCCCACTGCTCGGGAGCAAACCGTCGCCCTTTCAAATACGCAAACGTGGTTTCATCAGGCGCGATCATACCTGCGCGAGCGCCGGCTTCGATGCTCATGTTGCAGAGCGTCATGCGGCCTTCCATCGAAAGCGCGCGCACTGCTTCACCCGCGTACTCGATCGCGTATCCGGTCGCACCGTCAGTGCCGATGTTGCCGATGATGCCGAGCGCGAGATCCTTCGCGGTGACGCCTTCTGGCAACGCACCGTGCGTGTGCACTTTCATCGTGCGCGGTTTGTTTTGCGGCAGGCACTGCGTCGCCAGTACGTGTTCGACTTCACTCGTGCCGATGCCAAACGCGAGCGCGCCAAACGCACCGTGCGTGCTCGTGTGACTGTCGCCGCAGACGATCGTCATGCCTGGTTGCGTCAGTCCAAGTTCGGGGCCGATGACGTGCACGATGCCTTGTTCGGGCGAGTCAATGTCAAACAACTCGACGCCAAACTCCTTGCAGTTGCGCCGCAGTGTTTCGACTTGAGTGGCCGCAACCGCGTCCGCAATCGGCAGACTGCGATCGGTTGTCGGCACGTTGTGGTCCACCGTCCCGAAAGTCAGATCGGGACGGCGAACAGTTCGGCCCGCTTGCCGCAGACCATCAAATGCCTGGGGAGACGTGACCTCGTGAATGAGGTGCAGATCGATATAGAGCAGTGCCGGCTCGCCCTCCGCCTCACGAACAACGTGAGCTTGCCACAGTTTGTCGAAGAGAGTTTGACAGGATTCCATGATTCCCATGATGGTGTTTTAATCTTGTGAACTCTGTAAATCCTGCCCTTAAACAGCGTGGTACGCGTGGCGCATGTCGGCGATTTCGGTTACGGCTTCGCAAATCAGCTCGCCAATCTCGCTGGTGCTGGCGAGATAGCCGCCGGTGCCGGAAGCAATGTCGGGCGTGCGATAGCCGGCTTCGAGCACAGCCTGAATTGCGTTTTCGATGTCCGTCGCTTCCTGATCGAGTCCGGCCGAGTGGCGCAACATCATCGCTGCTGACGCAATCGCACCGCAAGGATTCGCGACACCCCGGCCCGCAATGTCCGGCGCCGAACCGTGAACCGGCTCGTATAGTCCGACTTCGCCACCGATCGTCGCCGACGCAAGCATACCAAGCGAACCGGCAATCACTGCCGCTTCGTCCGAGAGAATGTCGCCAAACAGGTTCTCGGTCAACACCACATCAAACCGGCGCGGATTCACCATCAAGTGCATCGCGCACGCATCGACATAGACATGGTCCAACGTAACATCCGGATAGTCACGCGAGACGCGCGTGACCGTCTGTCGCCAGAGTTGCGAAGTCTCCAGCACGTTTGCCTTATCGACTGAAGTGACTTTGCCACGCCGCCCACGCGCTGCTTCGAAAGCGATGCGCGCGATACGCTCGATCTCTTCGACTGAATAAGTCATCGTGTTAACGGCGACAGTAGATTCAGTGATTCCGCGCGGCTCGCCGAAGTACAACCCGCCAAGCAATTCGCGCACAATCAAAATGTCGGCGCCATCAATCACGTCTTCACGCAACGGCGAGCACCCAGCGATCGCCGCATACGACATCGCCGGCCGTAGATTGGCGTAACCGCCGAGTGCACGCCGCAGCAACAGCAGTCCCGCTTCGGGGCGCTGGTTCGGCGGCAGCCGGTCATATTCAGGAGCGCCGACTGCGCCGAGCAGCGCCGCGTTGCTGGCCAAGCACGCATCGAGTGTTCTCGTTGGCAGCGGCGATCCATACTTGCGAATCGCCACGCCGCCTATGGCCTGTTCTTCAAACTCAAACCGGTGACCGTGAATTGCGGCAATGGTTTGCAGTACGCGAACCGCTTCAGCGGTAACCTCTGGTCCAATGCCGTCCCCTGGTAGAACCGTAATTCTTAATCTCATGATGTTTTACGCGGCTGCGCTAAGCAGCGAAATCAAGTCCTGATCGTAAATCCGTTTTTTCTTGTCTGCTAAATCCGTGAACCTCTGGTACGCCGCTTCGAGCTCCATCGAACCAACATTGAAGCCCAGCTCCTGGTAACGCAGCGCCAGCGCATGACGTCCCGAATGCTTGCCGAGCACGAGCGAATTAGCCGGCACGCCGACTGATTCAGGCGTCATGATCTCGTAGCAGAGCGGATTGTTGATGACGCCATGTTGATGAATGCCTGCCTCGTGCGCAAACGCATTGCGTCCGACAATCGCTTTGTTTGGTTGCACGTCGAAACCGACGATGCTCGAAAGTAACTGGCTGGCCGGATAAAGTTCAGTGGTGACGATTCCGGTTTCGAAGGGCAAACGATCCGCGCGCACGTGCAACGCCATCACGATCTCTTCCAACGACGCATTTCCCGCGCGTTCGCCGATTCCGTTAATCGTGCATTCAACTTGCCGCGCACCGGCTTCAAACGCCGCCAGACTGTTCGCCACAGCAAGACCGAGATCGTTATGGCAGTGGACACTGACGATCACATCTCTGTCTCTCACGACGCGCTCGCGTACCTGTTGGACCAACCACGCCATCTCGGGCGGCGTTGTGTAACCAACAGTGTCGGGCACGTTCAGCACCGAAGCTCCCGCATCAACCGCCGCATCGAGCACTTCGCAAAGGTAGTCGATGTCGCTACGCGTGGCGTCTTCGGCTGAAAACTCGACATCCTCAACGTAATCGCGCGCCCGGCTGACAGCAGCGCGAGTCATCTCGATCACTTCTGCACGCGATTTCTTCAGTTTGTGTTCGAGGTGAATGTCGGACGTCGCACAGAAGGTGTGGATTCGTGGATGGGCCGCACGCGCCAACGCTTCAGCAGCACGCGCGACGTCCTGTTCGGCGGTGCGGCACAGTGCAGCGACTTTTACCTCGCGACACTGCGTGGCCACCGCTCGCACGGCGGCGAAATCGCCGTCAGATGCGATTGGAAATCCGGCTTCGATGATGTCTACGCCGACTTCCTCAAGCTTCTCCGCCATCCTGACCTTCTCTCGGAGGTCCATCGAACAGCCCGGTGACTGTTCGCCATCGCGCAGGGTGGTGTCGAAGATGCTGATTCTGGACATTGGGGATTCCTCCTGTGGGCAAGGAGGGAATGCTACGGTCGGTCGGGCCAAGAGTCAAAGCTATAATCTTTATAGAAAGATAAATTCTATTTACCTGCCAGGCACTTGCGAGATAAGGCGTGCATAAGCCTCGAACTGGCCGGTGTAGTAGAGCCGGGTCAGGTCCTTTTCGAGTTGATTCTGTTGGGTTTGACGCACGCGAGCGCGGATTTCGCGGAAGATTTTTTCCTTCAACCAGTAGCCGTGATCGTAACGTTCGCCGATGGCTGAGGCGGAGGCCAGCTTGTCGATCTCGGGCGTCGTCAGTCCCCGACGCCACGCGGCACGATAGACAATCAACGCTTCCTGGAACGACTGATTGGAGATCTGAGTGAAGAATTCGTTAAGACCTTTCCAGCCTTCTTTGTGAATGTCGAACAGCGGCACGACGTCCGGGTGGGGATTGCTCGCCGACACGTAATCAAGCAGCGACACGCGCAGATCGATCGTGCGATCGCCGTTGTAGTCGTATTCCACGGTATCGAGAAAGCCGTTGTTGTCCGTGTCGGTGTACTTCACGACCTCTTCAACGCGCGGCGCGATCGGGCGCGGCGAAGGCGTCTTGTTGCCCCCGTGAAACTCACCATTTTTGTCGACGGTCCATGCGCCCCACTCCGCGCCCGCGAGATGCAGCTTTCGATCGAACACACCGACGTAGAGTTTGCCGCCGCCTGAATTATCTTCATCAAACTCGCCACGGTCACCGAGTGAGTCAGCTTGCGGGTGACCGGAGATGCCCGGCTTTTCGTTGGGTCCGGCCATTGCCAGCTCGGCGTAGTTGCTGCGGCGCCACTTCTTCGTGGAATAGAGATCGATCTCTTTTGGACCACCGAACCCGTGCATCGGGTAGTACATCTCCACGCGTTCCCAGCGATGATCGTCGTCGTCTTCGTCAAATACGAAATACATCGAGGCCCACCGGGCGGTGAAGAAACTATCGAAGCTCTTCTCGTGCGGCATGTAGATCAGCTCGTCGATTTGCCGCCAGTTGTTCCACTGAAAACACTGATCGAACTTCGGATTACCTTTCAACGCCGGATACTTGTGAACGTATTGTCGATAAGGAATACCTGGACCACCCGCACCACGCAACGACATGTCGTAATCAGTTTCGTTGCCTTTGGTTGAATCGTTGTCGACGTCGAAAGTGGCAAACGCTTCGTTGAGAACGCCGGAGAGGTTTGTGATGTCCTTGTCGAGCGGCGGCACAGGATCGAGCCAGCGAATGGCCATTTCGCTTGCGCCGTCGTTGTCGAAGTCGAAGAAAGCAAAGGGGTTTTCCCAGTTGAGACGCGGATCGGGCAGCGATTGCGGTGGCCGGTGAACCTTTAGAAAAACAGCATCGCCGTTGTAGTCGGGAAGCCAGTCGGTGACGCCGGTGTAGCCCCAGTTGTCGTTGTCGAAGTCAAACTTGGTCCAATCGAGCCAGCCGAGCACGCCGTCCTTCTCGACGTCGATGAACACCATCCAATGCGAACTGCCGGGATCCCACTTGCCGTTGGACCACTCGCGAGCCTGGGTGGCGAAGGCTTGCAGATCGGCGCGGCCGTCTCCGTCGTTGTCGGCCCATTTGATGTTGATGTCGAGCACGCTGTCGTAAACGCCGTCGCCATTACGATCGATCTGCATGACGTCCGCGACTTGATCGCCGCGTGTGTCGGTTGGAAGCATGTCGCCGTTTTCGTCGAGCCAGCGCACGCGCTTGCCGTTCCACCAGCGCTCGAGGATGTCGGGTTTGCCGTCGTTGTTTATGTCGAGACGAACGATCTCGTCGTCAGGCGTCGTTGATTTGAGGGCTGTTTTGCGGAGGTCGGTCGAGGGGGATAAAAACAAAAAAGAAAAAAAGCAGATTGTGATAAGCGACATGCCGGGGGCTTATAGCATGCCGCATTTACGACTGACAAGAAGTAGTGTGATCGGGGGTTACAACGAGAAGCTGCCGTAGAAGGCGCTGTTCTCGCCGGAGCGTGACCACGGCGTGCCGATCGCTTTGCCGGAATAACCGGCGCGAACGGTGTAGCCGACCTTTCGGTTTTCAAGTCCGACGAGTGGTGAATACCAGACGAGGTTTGGCATCTTGCAGCAGAGATCGTTGGGCATTGGTTCGACGTCGATTGTCGCGTCGTCGGCTTTGACGAGGTAGCTGCGGCCGTTGCGGTTGAAACTGATCGGCGCTGAACGAATGGTCACAATATTACCGAGCGCGGACGCGTACTTTGTTTTCAGCGCCGCGATCATTGCCTGCGATTGAGCGTCTGACGCCTGGGTGTCAATTATCACCTCGGTTTGCCGGGCGGCAGCGGTGTCGGAGAGATTCTCGTCGGCAGTGACAATAGCCATCGCGCGCACGCCCGTGAGATCCACGCCCTGCCATTTTCCGGAGGTAACGTTCCAAGCCATCATTGCGTCGCGGCCGGTCGTGACGACTTCGCCGTTGTAGTGACAAGCACCGGCGAACACGCTCGCGGTGCGAACTTCAACATAGTCGCCGCGCAGGCTAACGTTCTCGGCTTGCGAACTGAAAACCAGTGCGCAAATCGCTACGATCATCACGGACGCTGTAAACAAGACTCTTCGCATTTCTTTACCTCCAAAAGCCACAGACAAACACGGATTACACGGACGAAAACGATTATAACCCTTTGACCGCGGAGTTGTAGCACGCGCGGCCCGGCCCGCAGCGATCGGGATCGACGCGCCCGTTGTCAGGTCCGATTACTTCCTGCGTTTCACAGCACCAGACGTGGTTCGCGGCGTCGAGATAATCGTCGGCGCTGGCAGCGAGCCGGTCGAGCAGAAAGAATTTCTTGGAACGCAGCGAGCCGCAGAACGGCGATAGAACAGGCTCAGGTGCAGCGATTGTTTCGGTTAAGTCGTCAGCCATTGTTTCCTCCTACCTTCGCCAACGCGCGCCGCACGAGCGTTTGCGCGAGCGGAACCTTGTACGCATTCTTCTCCAGTGGCTTGGCATCCGCGAGCGCGATCTTCGCGGCTTCTGCAAGCACGTCGGGCTTCAATTCTTTGCCAGCGAGAAACTTCTCCGCTGCCGGCACACGCCACGGGATCGGCGCGACACCGCCGAGCACGATACGCGCGTCGCGAACAGTACGATTCGACGCGATTTGCACCGCAGCGGCGACGGACGCGAGCGCAAAATCCAGTGATTCACGTTCTTTGAACTTCAAGTAAGTCGAACGCGCTGCCAGTGCGGAAGCCGGTACAAAAACTTCCGTGATGATGTCGTCATTTCCAAGGACGTTCTCGCGGCGAATGTTGCCTTCCGACGGCAACGTGAAAAACTTGTCGAGCGGAATCACGCGCTTTCCCGCAGCGCCGGAAACCGTCACGCGCGCGCCAAGCGCGAGCAGCATCGGCGCCAGATCGGACGGATGCACGATGTACGATGGACCACCACCGAGGATCGCGTTGTACTTGTTCTCGCCCTTCGCCGCGTAACACTCCGACCCACCCTTCTTCAAACAGACAACTTCCTCAAGACGGAAGTACCAGCAACGCGGCCGCTGACATAGATTGCCGCCGACGGTGCCGAGATTGCGAATCTGCGGCGTGGCGATCGAATGCGCTGCTTCAGCGAGACCGGGAAAGCTCTTGCGCACACCAGCGTGCTCTTCCAACTCGTTCAACGTGACGAGCGCGCCGATCGTGAGCCCACGCGCGTTGACCGTGATGCGATCGAGTCCAC
>DATNJO010000171.1:0-4043 GCA_035603895.1 Pyrinomonadaceae bacterium | reverse complement strand
GGCTGCTCAATGGGGACGTCAAGATCGGGATCGTTATCCCGATAATCGTGGCGGGTATGGACGCTACGATGAACGAGCCGTTCGCGATTCTGCCCAGCGGCTCGATCGTTTAGCCAAAGATTTCGAACGCGACATGGACCGCGCGCTGGATCGCAGCCGTCAGAATGGAACCAGTCGCGAAGATCGCATCAACGAAGAAGTTCATCAGTTTCGTCGCGCCGCCGGCGATTTCAAATCTCGCGTCGGCAACGGCCGCGACCTCGATCGCAGTGCTGACGAAGCACGCCGAGTGTTGCAGGAAGCGCAGCAGCTCGATCGCGTAGCGCGCCCACGCTGGTTCGACAGCCGTTTGGCGTCGGAGTGGTCGGCGATCCAACGCGAACTGCGATTCATCAGCGACGTCTACGGTCTCAGATACGACGGCGGCTACGGCCGCAACGACGATTACCGCCGCGACGACGACTACCGTCGCAACGATCGCCGCCGCGACGATCGCAACCGCAACAACAACGATTGGTGGCGAAGAATTCCATTCCCTCAGTAATTACTGCTTGATCCCGACACTGCCTGTAACCTACCCGTTCTGTTTTTGACTTCCTTTCAAGGGCCTCGGCGATGCCGGGGCCTTTGCCCTTTGTGTGCGGTTTGTGCTTCTTTGTGGAGCATAATGGCCGGCACCCTTTATCTCGTCGCGACACCGATCGGAAACCTGGCGGACATCACGCACCGCGCTTTGCAGGTTTTGCGAGACGTCGATCTGATCGCTTGCGAAGACACGCGGCACACGCGCAAGTTGCTACAGCACTACGGCATCGACACGAAGACGATCAGTTATCACGAACACAACGAACAGCAACGGGCAGCGGAGTTGATTGAGTTGTTGAAGCAGGGAAGTAACGTCGCCGTTGTTTCTGACGCAGGCACACCGGCGATCAGCGATCCAGGGTTTAGATTGGTACGCACGGCGATCGAGAACGACGTAGGGGTTGTTCCGCTGCCTGGGCCAAGCGCCCTCATCGCTGGTTTGGTGGCGGCGGGGTTGCCGACGGACGAGTTTTTCTTTGGCGGGTTTTTGCCGTCGCGCACCGGCGCGCGGCGTGCGCGGTTCAGCGAGTTGCGCGCGGTGCCCGGCACGTTGATCTTCTACGAAGCGCCGCATCGATTGGCGGCGAGTCTCAGAGATGCGTATGAAGTTTTAGGCGAACGCGATGCTGTTGTAGCGCGCGAGTTGACGAAGCTGCACGAAGAGATTAGGCGCGGACGTTTGAGTGAACTCGCAGAACATTATTCAACCGTTGAGCCGCGTGGCGAGATCGTGTTGCTGATCGATCGAACAGTTTTGGACCAAGCCGGAACCGAAGATTCGCGAGTTGCGAGCGTCGCCGCACTCGTCCAACAGTTTGAAGCAGCCGGCTTGGACCACCGCGCCGCCCTAAAGAAAGCGGCGCGTGAATTACAACTCTCACGCGCCGAAGCCTATCGCCGCCTCCTTGCCGAACGTAGTTAGACAGGATGACGGAATTTACAAGACAGGGACTTTCTTAAATCCTGTTACTCTTGTTAATCCTGGCTACTCACTGCCTCCAAGTTGCGACGGCAAAGGTTTATCGACCTTCAGTCGTGCCGGACGGTTCGCGATCTCCCACGCCGTCATGTAGATCGTGCGTGTGATCTTTTCCATCTTCTGATAATCGATCTTGTCAGCCGTGTCGCCGGGACGATGGTAGTCTTCGTGAACGCCGTCGAAGAAGAAGATGATCGGAATGCCCTTGCGCGCGTAGTTGTAGTGATCGCTGCGGAAGAAGAAGCGATTCGGATCCTTCGGATCGTCGTACTTCGTATCAAAAGTCAGGTTCAGATACGACTTATTGACCGCGTTGACCAGTTCGCCGAGTTCCGTGCTCATCATCGTGGAACCGATGAGATAGACCGCGTCGGGCCCGGTTAGTTCGGCGTTGCGTGCATTCGTGTCGCCTTCCTTCTTGCTACGCCCAATCATGTCGATATTGATCTGCGCGACGATGTGGTCCAGCGGCACTGTCGGAAACTCGGTGAAGTAACGCGAACCCCACAAACCTTTCTCCTCGCCGCAATGCCAAACAAACAACACCGAACGCTTCGGCCGCGTCGGTGATTTCGACAACGCTTCAGCCATTCCCAACAGCGCCGTCGTTCCCGATCCATCATCATCCGCGCCGTTGCAGAGCGTGTCGTTGCCCGCTGGAAGACAACCGTAGCCAACGTGATCGTAGTGCGCGCCGAGTGCGACATACTCCGACTTCAACACCGGATCGCTGCCCTCCCAAACTGCAACAACGTTCTGCGTCGGCACAATCTCACTGTTGTTTGCCAAACTCATTGTGATCTTCTTCTGATCGCGCATCGCAAACGGAATCGGCACGGTCGTGCCGTATGACGCATTGAAAATATTGGTCGCTGATTGATTCTCACCTGCAAATAACGCATTAGCGATCTCGGGTGACACCACGATCGAAGGCAGTCGCGGGCTGGCCGCTGGTACAAACTTCGCGACAACGGTCGAACCCCGCTCCACTATGAGCTGGCGCGAGCGTTGCCAATTAGCCAGAAACTGAAAATCAGGAACGTAGATCAGGCCAACGACGCCTTTCTGCCGCGCGTAATCGTTGGCATTCATGTAGTCCTCACCTTGCTTACCCAAGTCCACGCCCGAGATGCCCCGGGGCCGCGAGTTTGGCGAACCGAAGATGACGGCGATCTTTCCCGCCGGATCGATGCCCTTATAAGCATCGACCTCTTTCGACTTGATGAACCAGCCATTGCCCGCAAACACCAGCGAACCGCTGACGTTGCCCGAACCACCGGCGGGAAGAAAATCGACACCGTTCGTTAACGCGCGGCCGTTGAATTCGACTTTCGTTTGTCCCTGGTCCGAGCGATCTCGCCGCAACTCGATACGTTGAAAAAAAGTGCCATCATCACCGGCGGGTTTGAAGCCCCAGCGCGAGAGGTTCATCGCTAAAAACTTTGCAGTGGTGTCGAGTCCACGCGATGGCGTGTCGCGTCCTTCCATTTCGTCGGAGGCGATGAACGTCAGATAATCTCTCAGTTGTGCGGCGGCGATCGTGTCTACGCCACGTTGCACGGTTGTTGAGACCGCGGATTTTTTCGACTTCGATTTGTCAGCAGCGCGTTGAGCGTAAGTTGCGGGAAAAGTGGTAACGAGCACGCTCGCCAGCACGAGCGCAGTTAAGAATCTTCGCATTTATTCTCCAGAAGACAGATGAATTTACGGGGAACTGCTTTGATGCGTGAAATCAGCCGCGCGTTACGCGTGTTGCACTGCTTGCACCAAACGGGTCAGTGTGTCTTTCGCATCACCATAAAGCATGCCTGTGACCGGCTTAAAAAACAACGGGTTCTCGAGACCAGAAAAACCTTTGCCCTGTCCGCGCTTCAACACGACTACGGATTTTGATTTGTCGACTTCGAGAATCGGCATACCCGCGATCGGGCTCGCCGGATTATCGCGCGCGTCGGGATTCACCACGTCGTTCGCGCCAATCACGACGGCAACGTCAGTCGTCGGAAATTCGGGATTGATCTGTTCCAACTCATACAACGATGAATACGGAACGTTGGCTTCGGCGAGTAGCACGTTCATGTGTCCGGGCATGCGGCCCGCGACCGGATGAATGCCGTACTTGACCGTGACGCCGCGTTTTTCGAGTACGTCAGCAAGTTCGCGCACAGCGTGTTGTGCTTGCGCGGTTGCTAATCCATAGCCCGGCACGAACACGACTTTGTTTGCATAAGCTAGTTGAGTCGCGATGTCGTCGAGACTGACTTCGCGCATCGAGCCCTGGTGATCTGTGCCGGCTGCGGCTGTTGCTGCACTTCCGAAAGCGCCAAAGAGAACGTTCGTTAGCGAACGGTTCATCGCGCGGCACATCAGAATCGAGAGTATGAAACCGGAGAACCCGTCGAGTGTGCCGGCGATGATCAGGACGTTGTTCGACAACACAAAACCGGTGGCTGCGGAAGCGAGTCCGGCGTAAGAGTTC
>DATNJO010000170.1:0-2611 GCA_035603895.1 Pyrinomonadaceae bacterium | reverse complement strand
TGTCGCGACGTTGCCACGTCCCCGGTGCGAGGAAGGTCAACACGCGCACGTCTTTCAAATCGTCTTTGGCTTTGTTGGTTTTCGTTTCGATCAGTTTGAAACGCAACGCGAAGTTGTGGCCCACCGGCAATTGACGCTCGCGAAGCTGATGCTCGATACGCAGCGCAACCGTGGGCGCTTGTTTCAACTGCGGATTCGGATCGGCACTCGTTTCAAAACAACGTCCGATCCGCGGAGAGTCAGTCAGAAACGCAACGTCGTAATGACCACTCGCCGGTAGCTTCACTGTAGTCGAGTAAACACCTGGAGCGGTTTCGCGCAAGCTGCGATCGACGATCGCGACGGCCATCGGTTCACGACGATAGTTCTGGAAGTTGCCCATCGGCGCGGCCATGCCTTCGGAGTAGTAATAGATTTGTTTATCAACCGGATTAGCGACGATGACCGCATTCCCTTCCGGTGCGCGCACGAGGGAATCAGCTCGCACGGGCGCGGATCCATTCGCCGGAATCGCCTGGCCTCCGGGAAAATCTGTCATGTCGATCTCGGTTCCAATCGTGGCGAGACGAATCATTGCAACGGTCTCGGTCTCGAGCGAACGGACAAAAGCAAACGTATCGCTGAAGATCACCTGGTCCGGCGCTTTACCGACTTTCACCTCATGCAAGACTCGATTCGAAGACACGTCGAAAATACTGACCGTGTTCTCCGCGCTGTTAACCACGAACCCATAACGACCGCCGGGCGCGAAGCGAACCATGCGTGCGCCGCGTCCGACTTTAATCTGCGTCAGCACCTCGCCCTGAGCATCGATCGCCGTCACCAATCCATCTTTTTCACTGACCGCATAAACAGCCTTGCTCAACTCCGACAAGGCCAGCGAAACAGGATTCGAACCGACCTTCACGTTCTTCACGAGCTCCAGCTTCGCGACGTCGATCAGCGAAACAGTTCCACTCTCGCGATTCGATACAAACGCGAAGCGATTGTCGTTGCTAATCACTATCTCGTGATGTCCGGCGCCTGTAGAAATCTGCGCGGCGACTTTCAACGTGCTCGTGTCGATTACTGTGACTCCGCCGGTTTCGCCATCGTTACCAACCCACAAATACTTCTGATCCTGTTGCAACTCGATGCTGGTTGGTCTAACACCGGTGTCGATGTAATTCACGACCTTCCAGGTGCGCGTGTCGATCACCGCCACCTGATTCACCAGCGGCAACGTCACAAACAACCTTTCACGATCGGCGGTCAACACCCAGTCTTCGCCCGGGCTCTTCATCATCACGAGCGTCAACAGCTTGCTGCCGCCAAAACCCAGCAGCGGATCGATGACCGAAATGTCGGGACTGTGATTTAAGGCAAGTATGTAATACGAATTCAGATCGACGTCGGGCCGCGCGCGCATACTGCCCGTCAAATACGACTGAATTTTCTCGCGACACTGTTCCGCGTCAACCGGCTTGTCTCCTGCGCGCAAGCTAAGCCAGGCAGATAGGTTGAGACCCTTGATCGGTGTGCCGGTCGTTGTATCAGTGACTTTGAATTTGATGTTGGCATCCTCGCCGGCTCGGACCTTCGCGTTCGCATTTGGGGAATCAACTGCGAACTCGATCGCAATTCCCTGCTCTACCAGCTTCTGCGACGACTGCGCGACCGTGGCCACTGCGACGTTGAAGATCAGGATTGAACCGAGGGTGAGCTTCATAAGGGTGTTCATCTGTCAGTCTCCGTAAAAATTGTGAAGTTTTGAGTGCAGCCTGCCCCAGCAGCAGGCTGCACTCGATGTGCGGTTGCTAACCTCAACCGCATTGCACAGCACGTAGCCCTACGGCGCTACGCGGAAAATGCCCCAAATTCCGCCATCGAACATGAATGATTCCTGCGTCCGCCACAGGTAGTCGCCCGTCACTCGACGCGCGCCGCCTGCACCATTTACGGGAATCACTTCGTAGTGCGACGTTGGGCCAATGCCGTACTGCACACCCTTGACCTCCGAAAGCGGATTGTTGCCAATCGCTTTCGAGTTGTTGGTGAAAGGTTCTTCCTGCCAGAAATGACCGTGCAGGTTGAACAAGTTGTTGCGCATGTGTCCGTTCGAATTAAGGATGCGGAACCTGACTGCCTGACCAGCCTGCGCCGTGAACACCGGCGTTTGCGGATCGCCACCAACCTGCGCATTAGTAAGCACGTTGGTGAAGTCGAAGTTACGCGTGTTTTCGAAGGGAGTTTCCGGTGCGTATCCCATTCGTTTCCAGAGTGGTTCAGTGCGGTAGTTGAGCGCTTTCTGACCGGAGTCTTCAGCGTCTTCCGCACCGTCTGGACCAGCGAGATTCGGCACCGGGCTGCCGTCTGCATACCGCATGTTGATATCGGTCTGGAACTGAAGGACAAACTCGCGGAACGACGTGCCGTCAGCTTTGGTCACTGTGGCTTGCGCACGCGAAGTCGCGTCTTCAATCCAGCTCGATCCCTCTGGTTCGATAATCAGCGAGCCGATCGCGCCCTTGTTGCTGTGCTTGATCGGATCGGATGAGATCAGGTTGGTGGCCCCGAATTCGATCGGTGTCGCGATACGCTGGAAGCCGTTGATAACGACGTCGCCGGCGTA
>DATNJO010000169.1:0-4415 GCA_035603895.1 Pyrinomonadaceae bacterium | reverse complement strand
CGATCTGAAACTCGCATCGACGCCGTCGGCCTTACACACGACGTGCCGAGCCTCAGGACAAATGGAACTATAAGATTGCTGGACCAGATTAGCCTGGCAATCGAGCCCAACGAGTTTGTCGGTCTGCTCGGGCCTTCAGGCGCAGGTAAGTCGACATTGATAAATGCTCTCAACGGAATGCAAGAAACAACGGGCGGACGCGTCTTCATCAACAACCTGGATCTTTACCACCACTTATATTCAATCAAGCAATCTATCGGCTATGTGCCACAGGACGATATCATCCATCGTGAACTGACCTGTTACACCACACTCTATTATGTGGCGCGGTTGCGTCTCTCGCGAGACGTTCCGGCGGAAGATTTGGATCGGATCGTCAATGAAGTACTCGAGGTGACTGGTCTCGCAGACAAGCGCGACACTTCGATTTTCCAACTCTCCGGAGGTCAGCGTAAACGTGTCTCTATCGCGGTGGAATTGATCACTAAACCCTCGGTAATATTCCTCGACGAGCCCACGTCAGGTCTCGATCCTGCCACGGAAGAGCGAATCATGAAGCTGTTCCGTCAGATCGCTGAGTCGGGACGCACCGTAATAATGACCACTCACATGATGGAGAACGTTCATCTGTTCGACAAGATCGTGCTGTTAATGCAGGGCAAACTGATCTTCTGCGGCACGCCGAACGAAGCGCTCAAATTTGTGGGCGTAGACAATTTCATCGATCTCTACAATAAGCTTGAGCAACCAATCGAAATTGCGGCGGCAAATCTATCAGCGCCGCCGCCGGGAGCCGGCCGAGCAGCGAAACAAGAGTATGAAAAACGTCGCAATGACATCGTTGAAGCGGCCGCCGAGCAATGGCGACAGCACTTTTTGGCTACTGAGGCTTATGTTCGCTACATATCGAAGCCACTGAGTCAGTTAAAACAAGACCAAGCTGAAACCGGACCAGCGGTCCGCCAGCGGGCTGGTCTCGGAGAGTCACGGCGGCAGTGGACCACGCTGCTATCACGTTATGTGAAAGTATTGTCAACTGACAGGATGAACCTGCTTATCCTGTTTGGCCAGGCGCCTATTATCGCTCTGCTGACCTATTTCGTTGTGGGCCAACACGACTCGCGTGACTTCACTTTTTTTGTACTGGCGTTAATTCCGATATGGTTCGGGACTTCGGTGGCTGCTCGTGAAATTGTAAAGGAACGATCTGTATTCAAGCGCGAACGCATGGTCAATCTGGGATTGCTGCCTTACGTGGGTTCGAAGCTCTTTGCTCTTTCTTGCATTGTCACGTTGCAGTGCATTCTGCTGTTCGGAACGTTGAAGGCTCTCGATTTTTTGACGCTGATGTACGTGCCTGGTCCGATGGGTGGGTTGGCCCAATGGCTGATAATGGTTCTTACCGGAGTTGTTGGTATAGCCCTCGGCCTGTTTGTGTCGGTGCTGGTTAAGACTTCCGAAGTTGCCACGAGCATAGTGCCACTTATCTTAATCCCGCAGATTCTCCTCTGTGGGTTGGTCGGAGTGCCCGAGGGAGTCTCACGGTTTGTGGGCGCTGCGATGCCGGCGACGTGGTCATACGACGAGATGAAGCGCTTATCCCGGCTTGACACTCTCCGAAAGGAAGGTTCGGTAACGAGCGGTGAAAACGAGGGGCTGGGTCTTTACGAGCATGTCAAGGATGCTAACGCTAAAAAAATACAGGAAGCTCGCGACCAGCTTAACGATTACAGTAAACAAACAAATAAAAACCTTGAAGAGCATGACCGCCGGATCAAGGCGGCGATCTCACGCGGCGATATTGCATCCCTTCGTTCGATCGGTCCTCCTGTAGCAATCGGTACTCCGCCTCAAATACCTGATCCAGTGGAAATAAAAGATGACCTCAGTGAGTACGTTAGCTTCAAGCACCCGTGGGGCGGCATCATTCTTAATCCGGCAGTGCTTCTTTTGATGCTGCTAATGCTATTGGCCGCAACCATGCTCGTCCTGCGCGCGCAGGACTCCAGCGCATTCCGAACAAAGTGATTTTCATGACCTGAAAGGGCAGGTTGGACACATGGCCGAACCTCAACCAGACGCCTACGACGTTGTTACCTACCCAAACTTTGCTTTTCCGCAAACCCATCCTGATCGGCTGGCAAGTTTAGCGAGATTGTTCGGTATGAGTCCCGTACCTGTGGAACGCTGTCGCGTTCTAGAATTAGCCTGTGGGAACGGCGGTAATCTGATTCCGATGGCTTTCACCCTTCCGGACAGTAAATTCGTCGGCATAGATCGCGCACAGCAGCCGATCGCGAACGGCCAGGCTACGATCGCCGCTCTCGGTTTGAAAAATATTGAGCTCAAGGAGCTTGATATAAATGAAGGTGCCGATCAATTAGAAGAGTTTGATTACATCATCGCTCACGGAGTCTATTCGTGGATACCCCTTGAAGTGCGGAATCGCCTTCTTGAGATTTGTCGTTCCCGTCTTTCACCTAACGGCGTTGTGTATATCTCATACAATACGTATCCGGGATGTCACCTGCGCCGCATCACTCGTGAGCTAATGCTCTTTCATACTAAAGATACGAAGCACCCGAGTGAACGAGTCGCTCAAGCTCGCGCGCTGATCAATTGGTTGGCAGATTCACAAAAGCCGTCAAATGCTTACCAGTTGTTTCTCAGCGAAGTACGAAAGGATTTCAGCCAGAAGGCTGAAGCTGTTATTTATCACGACGATCTGGCCGAGATAAACTCTCCTGTCTATTTTCATCAATTTGCGCAGCATGCAGCACAGTATGGCTTGCAGTTTCTCTCTGAGGCTGAGTACTTCGACGTTCAGTATTCACAACTGCCGCCTGCCGTGAGCGAGCAACTGCACCTGTTGGGCGAGCGAGATATTTTATCGAAAGAACAGTATCTGGATTATTTGGAAGGACGCAGTTTTCGTCAAACTCTCTTGTGTCATTCCCGGATCACACTTGAGCGTGATATACCGCCAGCGCGGGTGCGTGATTTTTATCTGCGGGCAGAAGTGCGCCCGTTATCCGACAATCCCGACATTCATTCGAACGCGGTGGAAGAGTTTCAGGGAAAGAAAGGAAGCGCAATCACTACTGCGTTTGCCTTGGGCAAAGCAGCATTGGTCTGTTTGGGAGAGAAATATCCCCGCTCACTTCCATTCGAAGTACTCTCGGCTGAAGCACATAAACGAATCGGTAGTCCAACAGAGCCAGATCCAGAGAACGAGGCCAAACTGGAAGAACTATTACTCAAAGCTCACGGCGCAGGTCTGATCGAGATGCATCTTCACGTTTCAAGCTTTGCTCTTGAGCCTGGTGAGAGGCCAGTGGCCAGTCCACTGGCACGGCTGCAAGCTCGGGACGGATCAATCATCACTAACTTGCTTCACAACAATATCAAGCTCGAAGATGATCTTGGCCGCCAACTACTTCTGCTACTCGACGGGACTAGAGACCGATCGGCGCTCTTCAAAGAGTTTCAGTTAGCGATTGGTCAGATTAGTGAGAAGAGTTCCGATCGAGAGACGCTCACGAAAACTGAGGAGTTCCTGAAAACACTACCCACAGAATTGGAAGAGAAACTAGGCATTCTGGGGCAATTAGGTTTGTTGCTAGCTTAATAGTTAGGTGTGAACCCGGGTTAGAAATCCACGCTCAAGCAGCCGCGTTACCAGATCCATAAAGTCCACAAACTCGAATCCATCAGGCAGTTCCCGATCGATTTGAGCCTGATTGTAGATCTCTTTCGGAGATCGTCCTCCAGCAAAGCGAGCTATGAGTGGAACCATCCATCCGTCCATCCGGCCTCTGGCGATAAATGGTTTGTCAGTTTCGAAAATGTGTTCTACCGGCAGCAGGGCACCTTCGTGCACTACATACGTAACTCTGACTTGGAGCCGAGGCGCGAGTTGTAATTTCAAGTCGACCAACTCTTCTCGAAAAGTCTGGTCCAAGAGCCGTTGGTGTAGAACGAACGTTGCTTCAAAATCCGTCCCCTTAGTTTCTTCACTAAGCGCCGTTCGCAAAGTCCAAGGTTCTTGCTCAGCGGAGCGCGCGTGACGTCGCATCACCAAAGCACCATAGGGCAGCTTCTTCACCCCGGCTTTGTTAAATGCCTCTTCTATTCTTTTCGCACCCTCAATTCCCAGCTTCTCATTTCGTTCGCAAAGTTCCTTCAATACCTCTTGCGGAGTTCTCTCGTTAGTTGAGGCAAAAACAACGTCGAATTCATTCGACTTATCTTTCAACCACACGCGGGCACGTTCTTCGAACGGGCCGGCTTCGGTATCAAGACCCAAGGTTACCAAACAGAACGTGCCACCTGGGCGCAAGTGTTGAGGCATTCCTTCGACGATGCGCTTTACGAGAAGCTCGCCCGTCAGCCCTCCATCGCGCCAAATGGCGGTA
>DATNJO010000168.1:0-4813 GCA_035603895.1 Pyrinomonadaceae bacterium | reverse complement strand
CGTCATCGACTTCGACCAAAGCACCGCCTCGCTAGATGCTACGTTGCACGATTCACGGCTGCTGAACAAGTTTGCGCTCACGGGCGACATGGCCATGCGCCTGAAGTGGGACTCGTCACCAAACTTCGCCCTCGCCGTCGGCGGTTTGCATCCGGCTTTCAATCCACCGCCGAACTTCCCCAAACTGGCGCGTATCTCCATCAATCTTTCCAGCGGCGATAACCCGCGCTTGCGCTGTGAGTCTTACTTTGCACTCACTTCCAACACCGTGCAGTTTGGCGCCCGTGCCGAACTCTTCGCTTCCGCCGCCGGCTTCAGCGTGCATGGTGAGATTGGCTACGACGTGCTGATCCAGTTTGACCCGTTTGCGTTCATCGCCGACTTCCACGCCCAACTGCAACTCAAGCGCGGCTCGACTAACCTCTTCAAAGTGGAACTCAAAGGCTCACTCGCCGGTCCACGCCCGCTGCACATCAAAGGCAAAGCCACCTTTTCCATTCTCTGGTGGGACGTCTCGGTGCGCATCGACAAGGTGCTGGTCAGCGGCGAGAAGCCACCGCTGCCCGAACCCATTGACGTACTGCCGCGCTTGAAAGAAGCGCTCAGCAATCCGGCGAACTGGAGTACGAAACTGCCGCAACAGCGCCCGCTGGTGCAGTTGCGTGCTGATGCGACGGCCACGGCTGACGTGTTACTGCATCCGCTCGGCACCCTAACGATCAAACAAGGCGTGGTGCCGCTCAACACCACCATCTCGCGTTTTGGTCAGGCAGCCCCGGCAGGCTCGAATCGTTTCCAGATCACGACCGTCAATCTGGGCAACGACAATCAAACATTGACGCCAGTGACAGACTTCTTTGCGCCGGCGCAGTTCATTGAGCTGAGCGACGACCAGAAGCTCTCGCGGCCTTCGTTTGAGTCGATGGAAGCAGGCGTCGCGTTTGGTTCGGAGGAGATTATCTTCAGCGACAAGGCGGCCGACTGGCTGGAAGTGAAGACGATCGAGTTTGAGACCTGGTTGATTGACGACGATACGAAAGTGCCGCATCGCAGTCCGGCGGAATTGCCGAAGCCAGCGCAACCGAAGGTGTTCTATCAACTCAGCCGCGACTTGCTAGTGAAGCAGGCGCAGTTTGGGGCGGCGGGCGGTAGTGCACTACGGCGCAGTGGCACAGCCAAATACCGCGTCAGCACCGTTGGTAAATATCAGGTCAGCAAAGAAGGTTGGAGCATTGTGGCCACCGACGATCTCTCCACCGTGCGCCAGCCCACCAACTACTCCGACGCAGAACAGGCTCTAGAAGAATTGAAACAGGCGACGCCAGAACGAGCCGCGCGCTTCCAAATCTTGCGTTTATCGGAAGTGAAGTGAGTTCTCTGTGCCTCTGTGTCTCTGTGGTTTTTAATAACCACAGAGACACAGAGGCACAGAGAACAAAAACTTGATTGATGACACTGGAGCGCGATGCTAGTATCGCCGCTCCCCCCGGAGACAAAATATGGGTGTAGTTGACGACGCCTTCAAAGAGGCGACGAAAAGCCTCGACTTCAAGAAGGCCGAGGACAAGGTACAGGCCGGGTACATCCGCCGGCGCGCGGAGCAACTAAACAAGCAGAAACCGAGCGCCGATGCGCTCGATCTCGCGCTCGACATCACGAAAGAGCGTCACGACATTTCCACCTTCCTCGGGAATAAACTCCTCCAGATTCTGATCAACGACACCGATCCGAAAAAACCCAAGCACCTGGACCTCGCGACGATGTCGAAGGTCACCGTCTCCTCGGATTCCACCAAGGCCGCACTCGAGAAAACGTATAGAACTAATCGCTGGGACTGGATGTGGCATATCGTCTGGCGCGCCATGATTGTTCACAGCGACGTCTTATGGAAGCCAACGGCCACGTTTCGCACCTTACAAACGGATGCGCTCGAGGAAATTCTCGACCGCCGGCTGAGAACGGTCGAACAACTTCATTGCAACGTCAACTCCGGCGGTGTCGCAACCTCTCCGATGTCGCCCGATCGTAAATGGAAGGTGGATGGACCAGGTGGGCCATGGAAAGACGGCGTACTGGTTCGCAACTTCGAATATCCATTTCTTCCCAAAGATCCGTTCAAAGACCATCTCGCAAAAATGACCAACTGGCAGGACCAGGGAGACACAATTTTCTTTAATCCGCCAATTGACTCCACTGCCACGATCAAGCAGGCGAATATTCGCTTCCCAAAGAAAGTAACGAAAGCATGGCTGGTTCTGGTCAGGGCCGGCAGTTCCTTTGGCTGGCCTACTTTTCAACCCAATGCGGGCCTGAAACACGACGATGTGTTTCGCGACATGTTTGATGCTCCGCGCGAAAACTTCTTCGACCGTAATTGGCTCTACTGCGACCAAACCGGTAGCGCCGTGAATATCGAAGCGCTCGAATTTGGCATGAAGCGGCGACCCGGCGCACCGCACACAAAATTCGAGACCGCAATGACGACCGAGAAGTACGTGAGACTTGGGCCAGTCGTACGAACTCATCGTGAGAAGAACATGGGCATCCTGATGAGCGACGACGCCGATGAGTTTTTCGAAAACGTCTTCATCGATCACAACGACCTGCAAATCGGGGATTTCGTCTGCTTCTGGAATAACCACTTGTACGACTTGATCGCCATCGGAGCGTGGCGAAACGAATACTCCCACATAATGGCGATCGAAACCGACATCGACGGCCGCGTGACCACGACCGCGCTTGGTCCAAACATCTCGCTCAGTGGTCACGGACTCATAACCTCGACCTACAGCGCGATGGCCACCGACATGATCGATCATGTCAAGAAAATCCTCGACCAACTGCGGATCGCTCTCAAAGCGGCAGTCAGCGCCGGCGCCACTCCGCCAACCACGCGGAACGGCCAGACGTTGGTCCAATGGTCGCCTTATGAAAACTTCGATTCTCCGGGAGCGTGGTGGATAAAGATTCCGAAGAGTATTTGGGAGGGTGAGTGGATCTATCAGTCGCTTGACGATGCGGTGAAGTCCGTTCCGCGAACGGTGGCGAAGGAAGCCGGCGGCACCGGCTACAACGCACCGCCAGATCCGGACGCTATCTATTTTCCGCTGTTTGAACCTCAAGTTACATCGAGCAACGGCGACAGTTGGCGCGCCTACCTGGATAAGCGAAAAGCCGACGCGTCGTTTCGCGCACCAACCAAATTGAAAGACCTGACTGTAGATGGCCGGCTCGCGCAGGGGCTTTACTATCACGGCTCGACTAAGACGACGATTCCCGTGGTGCGTCCCAAAGTGAGAATTTAACGATGCCCACGTTCGATCTAGTTGCTGCTCGTGTCGCGCGCGCCCTGGGTCCATTGGCGTATGGGATGGACTCGGAAGAGGGCGTGCATGGTGTCGTAGCGGGTCTTGGGTGGGAGTTGCCGGTCGTTCCTCCGTCGCTGATCGCGTTGGGCCAGGATCTGGCGCAGTTGAATTCGTCGCTCGCCGATCTGAACGCAGTGCGGCAACGCGCAAATGCGGGTGAAGCTGCGGCAGACGACGTTGATGCAGCGCTCCGAAACCTCACATTGGATCTCGCACCGGTGATTGCCGCGTTTCATCTTTTGCCGGATCGCTTGCGCGCCGAGCTCCCGGCAGACTTCATCGCCACGACGCACATCGATCAGGAGATAGTCGATCGCATATTTGATCAGTTGATCTCGTTTGACCTCGCCAAAAATTCCCCGCTTGTGTATCGCCTGCTCCGCGTCGCCGGGATTATCGAAGTCACCGAACAGGTGATCACTGAAACCACTTTTGAGCCTGTTTTCGAGCAGCACCAGATCCGTTGGAACCGTCTGCTTCAGTTACTCGATCCCCAGTCGCTGGCCCGCGACGTTTATGGCTGGGGCACGACTCAGCTCAACACGGAGCGTCTGTTCGCAGAACTCTTGCCGCTGTCCATGACGCTCAGTATGCCGGCTGAACACCGTTACGCGAGTGATACTTTCACGCAAAGAGTTGCGCCGGGCGCCAATACTTCAGAACCTGGTGGACAGCTTTGGGTTCCTGTGTTCCGTGGCGACGACATCAACTTCTTCGTCGTTGCGACTGCGTTGCCGAAAGCAAGTCCCGCCGAGTTGCAGGGACTCGTCCTGGGTCTCGTGCCGTCTGCCGGTGGCGAGCTCAAGATTCCGGTCAGCAACCAACTCGAATTGAAATTGACTGCCTCGGCACAAGTCGGATCGGGAGCTTCTTTGATACTGCGTCCGGATCGAGCGCCGGACGTTGTGCTCGACATGGAGAGTGTTGCGGGTTCCAAGCTCACCGATGGAAGTGTTGCTGCAACGCTCACCTGGACCGCCGCTGAATGGGAAAAACCCGATGGTGCGACGGCCGCCGGCGGTACACAGATCACTGCGCGAAGTATTTCGTTTGGCTTGGGTGCGGAGGTCGCAAACGCGAAGGCCGATGTTTACGGCGAATTCAGCATTGAGGACGGCAAACTCATTGTTGCTCCTCCCGGCGAAGACGGACTGCTCTCGAGCGTGTTGCCAAAGGACGGATTGACTGCGCCGTTCTCGCTGGGTGTTCGTTGGTCGCAAGCCGGTCTACATTTTCGTGGCTCTGCCGGACTGAGCACTACGCTGCCACTGAGTCTAAGTCTTGGTCCAGTGCGACTACAGTCGTTCAGTATTCAGGCGCAATTGGACCAGGACAAACTAACGGCCGCGGCTGGTGTGACCGCATCGCTGGAGATCGGTCCGGTAGTGCTCACCATCGAGCGTATAGGCATCGGTGTTACGGCTCGGCCAACAGCAGGAAACCTT
>DATNJO010000167.1:0-10054 GCA_035603895.1 Pyrinomonadaceae bacterium | reverse complement strand
AGGAGAAGTGCCCCTTATCACGCGCGACATGGTCCAACATGCCAAACCCGATCCTGATCTCTTTCTGGCTGCGGCTGAAAAACTCGGAGTCTCGATCAGTGATTCAGTGGTAGTAGGCGACAGTATCTGGGATCTGCTCGCGGCTCGTCGCGCGCGTGCACTCAGCATTGGTCTGCTTTCGGGCGGCTACGGCCGTGAAGAACTGGAGCGCGCCGGCGCCTATCGCGTCTACAACGATCCTGCCGACCTCCTGCGCCACCTGGACGAAGTGGGCGTGCGGAGTGCGGAGTGATCTCATCTTTGTTTCTTATGGATTCGTAAGCGTTCGTAAACGTTCTGGCCGCGGTTTGCGATGTCCTTGAAGAAAAAGAAGTGTTGTTGCTTGCCGTTCGTCCTGATGATTAGACGATCGAGGAGCAGGCCCTGCTTGAAATGAATATCTTCGATCGCGTCGCGGTCGATTCGATGCTCACGCAAACGGAACAGGCGCTTCGTCACGAAAACTAAAGAGTCACCGCTGATCTGGAGATGGCCCACGGAATGCCGCAGGTTCTTCACGCCCTTGCCCGCCGAGCAGCGAAGATCGTCATTTAGATCTGCGTCAGCACCACCACCATCCGTTGATTCGATCATGTCGACCGGAACCGAAACACCATCAGCCGTTGCCAAGTGACGTCGTTTGCCCAATCCGAACACATACTGCCCGACCAGTTGAAAGAACCATTTCAGTAGCGCTAGAACGGCGAGGAATTCGAGTCGCACCAACCGAAAGACCTTCGGTGCAAACCAGGCAAACGCAATCAAAAAGATAACGACCACCGTCAGCATTACCGCTGGGTACTTCATGGCCAACCACGAACCAAACACCACCAGCACATCTTCGATCAAGCTAAGCACGATATTGGAGACAGGCTCGGGACTGTGGTTGGCGAGTAGTCGAGTTCCTGCCTTGACCGAATGACCCGACAGGGATACGCCGGCGCAGAGAGCAGCGATGATTGCGGTTTCCGGGTTGACGGCGCCGATTGCCGTGGCGGCAACCACAGCGGCGCCCAGCGGCCTTATCACTGTATGGACCGCGTCCCAGATGCTATCGACCCAGGGAATTTTGTCGGCGAGGAACTCGGCGAGAAAAAGTACGCCGGCGGCTATCAAAACGTAAGGACTAGCCAATACCTCCAGCCCGGCCATGTCCGCATTAAGCGTAATGATGCCGAACCGAATCCCGAGCCCAACCGTGAGAACCGTGGCATAGAGATTCAGTCCCGCGACCAAACCGAGCCCCATCGTCGAACCGAGTAGGTTAAGCGTTTCCATAGGACGAGTACCGGTGAGAATTTACGACAAAAGATTCGCGGAGGTTCAACTACGGAGTTGGCATGCGTGCCACAAAGAGGCACAGGAAGCACAAAGAATCCTACTACCAGTTTGTGCCTCTTGTGCTTTCTTGTGGCGTAACAGTTCGTTCTGTTACTGGTTGGTGTAATCCTTGGCGGCGCCGTTTAGCATGGCGGCTTCTTTTAGTTTGGGATTCTTTATCCACTCTTTGGCCGAGACGAAGGAGACCTTGTCGTAGACCAGCACGATTGTTCCCAGCGTCAGCAGCTTGCTCACTTCACGAGCGGCGAACATAGGGATGCGTATGCAGCCGTGACTCGCTGGTTTGCTTGGAACGCTCAGGTAGCCGTGGATTGCCACGCCGCCAGTGATGTAGTTTGCGTAGTAAACCGAACCGAGGACCCCGTCTTCCCAACCAAAGCTTTTGTCGTAAACGACGAATCGGCCACGCGGTGTGTAGGCGATGCTGGTCTGGCCATCGGCCTGAAACGGTTTATCATTACCAGTCGAAACGGGAAGCACTCTTACGCCACCCTCTTCATTGATGATCATCAGCACCTGACGGTCGACATCGACCTCGACGTGCGCATAATCGCCTTCTCGGGCTCTCGGAGTCTGGCCCGCGCGAATCGCCTCAAGCTCATCAAAGGCAAGTTTGCCGGTTATCTCCCGTCCTTCCCACTTCTGAAAAGCGATCAACGCCGAACGCGAGCCCGCGTCGAAGACTCCATCAACCGGACCCGTCCAGTAGCCGCGCTCCGCGAGCAGCCGCTCAGCCTCTTTGATCTGCACCCGCGTCAGACGCAAATCGCGCTGCTGCGCAGTCGTTACGCAGGGCATCGCAAACAGCAGTAAGCAAATTGTAAGAAGCAGTCTCATTAACCTTTCGCATTTTAACACGTGCATCGTTGTAGAATGGCCCAACCATGCAGTGCCCACGGTGCCAGAGCGAGCGCATACAGAGAGATTTTGACGATGCCAGTGTGTTTCTCCGCGCAGTGGGTATGCAGAAGCTGCTCTGCAACAATTGCGGGCTCGTTTTCAAAGGCTTCGATTTGCAGGGCAAGTTTCAGCGTACAGCTCCAACATCCGCCAAAAACAAAACCGAGCAGGTCCACAATCGCCGGCGTGGCCCGCGTGTCCATTCCCATCTTCCGGCCGCGATTTCCCTAATAGAAGGAGATGCCCAGCCCGGTAAGGTCACATATTCGCAGCCTTCACGCGGGCACTGCGAAGCCATCAGCACTTTTGGCATGCTTCTCTCGCTCGTAGGCACGCGCTTTCCTGAAAGTGATCTCTCACGCACCGGCCGGCTGTTGTTTGTCCGCGTCGATCTGCCAAATGCGGTTATTGAGGCGGTGGTGACGATCGTGACTCACGAACGCTCAACCGACGGGCAAAAACGATGGCTCCTCGGCGTCGAGATTCATCAAATGTCTGACTCCGATAAGGAACTTCTCAACTCCTACCTCGAGCGCCGCTTATCAGGTTGAAAGCCACGCGTGAACCCGTGAGGGCCAAATTGTGTTTTCCCCGCTGGTCGCGCAAAATGCCTCTATGTCCCTGATTCTCAAGGCACGACTGGTGCTAATCCTTGCTCTTTCCGTTGCCGGACTTCAATGCAACGCGGGCGCTAATTCCGGCCCCTCGACGAACAACACACCGCCGCCGGCGGCCGTGGCAAAACACAGTTATCAGGTTGTAAATGCCTACCCCCACGACACGGGCGCGTTCACGCAGGGCTTGATCTTCGTCGACGGCAAACTTTACGAGGGCACCGGACAGGAAGGGCGGTCGAGTCTGCGCCAAGTGGAACTCCAGAGCGGCCGAGTGTTGAAAAAAGTCGACGTGCCCGTGCCATTCTTCGGCGAGGGAATCACGCTTCTCAACGGCAAAATCTACCAACTCACGTGGCAACACCAAATCGGCTTCATTTACAACGCCCAAACACTGGAAAAGACCGGGGAATTTCCCTACACCGGCGAGGGCTGGGGCATCACTAACGACGGCCATTCACTCATCATCAGCGACGGCAGCAATCGCCTCAAATTTCTCGACCCAGACAGCTTTCGCGTCACAAAAACCATCGCAGTAACCGACGGCGCAACCCCGGTTAAACAGCTTAACGAGCTTGAGTACGTCAACGGCGAAATCTACGCCAATATCTGGCACGATCAGCGCATAGTGACGATCGATCCGCAAAACGGTCGCGTGACCGGTTGGATAGATTTGACTGGTTTGCTCCAACCGGGCGCGGTCTCGGACGAAGAAGCCGTGCTGAACGGCATCGCCTACGATCAAGCCAGCGGCCGTTTGTTTGTCACGGGAAAACTGTGGCCGCAACTGTTCGAGATCAAGATTAAGTCGTAACCGAATGAACTTTCTGACGTACTTCCGAGCCTTCTCCTACGCCATGATCGGTGTCGCCATGCTCGCACTCGTGCTGGCAGGAGGCTTGGACTACGGTCTCGCACTCGCGTTTCTCGTCGTGATGATCGTGAGTTGGAAATTCGAAGGCACGCGCTGGCAACTGCCCGAACGTTACGGACTCGCGATCGTGCTGCTCTCGATCCCGCTCTTCTATCTCGACTGGCATTACCAGAAAAGAATCGGCGAACCTGTCGAACGCCTCGGCGTCACCGCACTTGCGCACCTGATCGTTTTCCTCTCAGCAGTGAAACTGTTGCAGGTAAAAAAAGATCGCGACTGGGTGTTTCTCTATTTGATCTCGTTCTTCGAGGTCCTGCTCGCTGCGGGACTCAGTTTCAGTCCAATCTTTCTCGGCACACTGACGCTCTATTTGTTGTGTGGTCTCTCAGCCGTGACCGCTTTCGAGATCCAAAAGGCGCGCCGTTCGTTGCGTCACGCAGAGACACGCTTGCTCGTGCCGCCTGATTCTCGTGTTTTCAAGAAAGGACGGCGTTCGTGGCGACACACTGAAGCCGCACGCTTACCGTTTGTCGCAGTCGCACTGCTGCTGCTGATCTTCACGTTTGCTCTGCCGTTGTTTTTAATCGCCCCACGTTCGGGAGCAGCGGCACTCACGCGCAGCGGTGGCGGTTTGTCAAACTTCATCGGGTTCTCTGAAAACGTCACGCTCGGACAGATCGGTACGCTCAAAAAAGACGATGGTTTAGTGATGCGGGTGCGCATCGAAGACGGCGATCCACCGCGCGGTTTGCGCTGGCGCGGCGTTGCGCTTGACGAGTTCACGGGAGTCTCCTGGCGGAAGTCGGCGGAAGCACGGCGTCCGGATCCCGGCGTTACCGAACGCGCGGGTTTCTATCAGTTAGGCACGACCGAAGCGCTGCACCGTCTCACGACGCAAACAGTTTTTCTCGAACCATTGGAATCGCCCGTGCTGTTTGCGGCGCCGCGCGTCGTTGCTCTCCAGGGAGATCTATCGTTTGTGCGCGTTGACGCCGAAGGTTCGATTCAGTCTCGCCGGCACGATTTCGAGCGGCTCATGTACAAGGCGATCTCCGACACGGATGAACCGTCCGCCGAAGTGTTGCGCAGAGACATGCGTGCTTACCCGGCGTCGTTCGAACGTTATTTACAGCTTCCGGAAACGCTCGATCCGCGCATCGTCGCGCTCGCGCGCACGATGATTATCGAGGCCAACGCGCGCACACGTTACGATGCGGCGAAGGCGATCGAGTGGCAGTTGCAAAGAGACTACGGCTACTCGCTGGAGATGAAAGCGAGTGGTCCGGATCCACTGGCCGACTTTCTCTTCAACGTCAAGAGCGGTCATTGCGAATACTTCTCGACCGCGATGACCGTAATGCTGCGAACGCATGGAATTGCCGCGCGCGTCGTGAATGGGTTTTTGCCAGGCGAGTACAACGAAACTGCGGGAGCTTACACAGTCAAGCAAAGCGACGCGCACTCCTGGGTCGAGGTCTATTTTCCGGAAACCCGATCGTGGGTGACGTTTGATCCAACGCCTTCGGCGGGACGCGTCGAGCCGATCCACACCGGTCTGGCGGCGCAGTTACAAAAATACGCTGAGGCGCTGGAGCTGCTGTGGTTTCAGTATGTGGTCGGTTACGACAAACAGGAGCAGCGTTCGCTCGCAGTGTCGTTGCACAACCGCATCTTCGACTACACGCGAAACGTGTCGAACCTGTTGGCGACGATTCGCAGTTACCTGACGACGAATGTGTTGCTTATCGCGATGGGAGCGATCGTTTTGCTGCTCGCTGTGGGCTTCGTTTTCTTTGGTAAGCGATTGTGGCCGTTGCTTTGGCGGCGCAGCGCCGGACGCGCAATCGAAGATGGACGCGCATATTCAGACGTTCAGTTTTACGAAAAGCTATTGGAGTTGATGGAGCACCGCGGTATGTCGAAGGACAAGGCGCAAACGCCGCTCGAGTTCGCCGGCAATTTGAAGTCGAGCGAGGCCTTGATTATCACGCGTGCATACAATCGCGTGCGTTACGGCCGCGAGCGATTATCGAGTGCCGAGCAGCGTGAAGTTGAGCGCGCGTTGGTAGCGTTGGAAGCCGCGGAGAAACACGGATAGAACACGGAATGAAAAAAGTTGGATTTGTTAGTCTTGGATGTCCCAAAAACCTCGTCGACAGCGAAGTGATGATGGGCCATCTGAAGCAGAACGGTTACGAGATCACTGCCGACGCGGCTGACGCGGAAACTGTGGTGGTAAACACCTGCGGTTTCATCGATTCAGCCAAGAAGGAATCGATCGAGGCAATTCTTGAAGCCGCGCGTCTCAAGACCGAAGGCCATGCCAAGCGGCTCGTCGTCGCCGGGTGTCTCGTCGAGCGCTATCGCGACGAGTTGAAGGCCGAGATGCCGGAAGTCGACGCGTTCATCGGCACGAACCAGATCAACGACATCCTGAAAGTCTGCGATCCTAAAACTAATACCCGCAGCCTTCCCATCGTCCAACTCGGAAACCAGAGCGCAACGTATTTGTACGACGAGTCGACGCCGCGCGTGCTTGCGACGCCTTCGCATTACGCGTTCGTGAAGATCGCTGAAGGTTGTGACCGGCCCTGTGCTTTTTGTTTCATTCCGCAGATGCGTGGTCACTTTCGCAGCCGCCGCTTCGGATCGATCGTCGCCGAGGCGCATCAGCTCGCGGAAGAAGGTGTCAAAGAGATCATTCTCGTGGCCCAGGATTCGTCGCGTTATGGCGAAGACCTCGGCAAGCCGGACGCGCTCGCGCGCCTGCTGCGCGAATTAGCGCGCGTCGATGGCATCGAGTGGGTGCGCGTGATGTACACCTATCCGACGCACATCAGCGACGCGTTTCTCGACGTGCTCGCCGAGGAACCGCGCGCGGTCAAATATCTCGATATGCCGCTGCAACACGCGTCGCAGAATGTTTTGAAATTGATGAAGCGTGGCGGCAATCGCAAGAGTCTCGAACGGCTAATTCAACGCGTGCGACAGCGTGTTCCCGGCGTCGCGGTGCGTACGACGTTCATCACGGGGTTCCCGGGCGAGACTGAAGCTGACTTCGAAGAGTTGCTCGGTTTTATTAAGGACGTGGAATTCGATCGCGTCGGAGTCTTTACTTATTCAGACGAAGAAGGCACGCCGGCTTACGATCTGTCGGATAAAGTTCCGGGCCGGGTCGCTGCTCGACGCCGCACGGCTTTGATGAAACAACAGGCGCGCATCTCGCGTCGCCGGAACAAAGCGCGCGTCGGCGAAACGGTGCGCGTGCTGTTTGAAGGCGAGTCGAAAGAGAGCGAGTTGCTGTGGCAGGGAAGAATGGAAACACAGGCGCCGGATATTGATGGCTGCGTACTCATCAACGATGTGCCTGACGGCGTGCTGCCCTCGCCGGGTGATTTTGTGAACGTCGAGATCACGGAAGCGCATGAGTACGATTTGATTGGAAGGATTTCAGTTTGACAGGATTTACAAGGGGCACAAGATTTCGGAAGGAGGAAGGTTACACCTCGAGTAGGTTCACGTCATCACTTGATTATCTCGCGCTGGCGATAGCGACGTGGGGCGTTGGTTATCTGCCGCTGATGCCGGGAACGTTTGGGTCGCTGGTCGGCATCGGCGTTTTTCTGTTGCTTGGCTCGCTGGTGCCGCAGCTTGTTGGCGTCGCGGTGATCACATGGGCCGGTATCTGGGCCGCGTCGCGAACCGAGCGAATACTGCGGTTGAAAGATCCCGGGAAAGTCGTGGTGGACGAAGTGGCGGGACAGATGATCGCGTTGCTGCCGCTTTCCTTGAGCGGGTCTGTGGGAAAAGCCGGGATCATTATTTCGTTTATTCTTTTTCGTCTTTTTGACATCTTCAAACCTTATCCTGCGCGACGGTTTGAGCGGCTGCGCAGTGGTTTGGGCATTATGGCTGACGACTTGGTCGCAGGGTTTTATGCCGCGCTAGGCACTGCGCTAGTCATGTTTCTGTGGAGGTAAAGAGTTGGACACGATCAGAAAACGACAGGAAGAAGCGACGAGCAAAGAGACTTTGAAGGACCTCGAAGACGAGACGTCGTTGGACACGGATGACACGGACGATTCGGATGGACCAAGCCCCGATGGTGCTTTTGATGAAGCGGACGAACTTAAGGACGCCGATCCCACCTAGCTTTCCGGCGTCTCGCCCGGCGTCTGGCGTTCGCTGCGACTACTAAGCCAACCGCGCCGCCAGAAAAAGATCAGCATTCCCACCGCAACTATCCCCATCACGATCAACGCTGCGAAGTAGCCATACCGCGAGTGCAGTTCAGGCATGTTGTCGAAGTTCATGCCGTAAACCCCGGCAATGAACGTCAACGGCAACATGATCGCCGAGAAGATCGTCAGCACCTTCATGATCTCATTCATTCTGTTGGACACGACCGAGAGATACGCTTCCAGCGATCCGCTGATTAAATCACGATAGCTATCGGCGAGATCCGTAACGCGCACGATGTGATCGTGAATGTCGCGGTAAAACGGCCGCATCTCCTCTGGTATTAACCCGTGAAATTCACCCCGGCTCATGCGCAGCAGGATGTCCATCTGCTTGTTGGAAATGCGGCGCAGTCGCAACACGCTGCGCTTTAAATCCATGATCTCCCCGAGGATTGCATTATTCGGCTGCTTCAAGTCGAAGATCTCGTGTTCCAACTCGTCGATCCGCGTGTCAAAGTCATCCAGCACCGGCGAGTAGTAGTCGACAATCTGATCCAGAATCTGATGCAACAGAAACGCTGGTCCACGCTGACAGGCGATTGGGCTCGTGCGCAGGAGTTGTTTGACGTTAGCGATACTGCGGAAGAAGTCGTGATGGTAAGTGATGACGTAGTTGGGACCAAGAAAACCGTCCAACTCGATCGTGTTGAAACGATCCGGGCTCGTGTCGGCACGCACGCCGTGAACGATGAAATAAATGTAGCCGGGAAACTCTTCGACCTTCGGATAGTGACGGTTCTCGCGGCAATCTTCGACGGTCAGTGGATGGAACTTGAAGACGTCGAGGAGCACGCGTTCGTCAGCTTCGGTCGGTGATTCCATGTCGACCCAGATGACCGCGCCCTGATCTTGCAAGAGTTCCGGAAGCTGTTCCACCGTGAACCCTTCGTTGATCTTCTGCTGGCCGTTTCGATAAACGAGAATCTCCATCAGTTATCTCCCTTGAGCGGTATCTGTTACCATACGGCCTTTTTACTGGCAAGCAGTTTGAGAGCCACGTTTTGAGTTCAGCCTTCAGGCTGCTGTCTTGAGCGAGCAAGCTAAAGCTTGAACTCCGAACTGAACCAGTACGGGGAGCGGAAGATGTCGATGAGGGTTTTTGTAGCTGACGATGTGAGCGACAGCGGACTCCAACCGTTGCGCGCGGCTGGTTTCAGTGTTGAAAAGCAAACCGGTCTGACTGGTCCGGCGCTGGTCCAGGCGTTGAAGGATTGTGAAGGGCTGATAGTTCGCAGTGAAACGAAAGTAACTGCGGATCTGTTGGCGAGTGTGAATAGTTTGCGCGTGATCGGGCGTGCCGGCGTTGGCGTCGACAACATCGACGTGCCGGCGGCAACGATTCGCGGCATCGTCGTGATGAATGCGCCCGACGGCAATACGATCACGACCGCCGAACACACGATTGCTTTGTTGATTTCGCTCGCGCGCTCGATTCCGCAAGCGAACAGCAGTTTGAAAGCCGGACGTTGGGAACGAAAGAAGTTCATTGGCGTTGAACTTCAAGGCAAGACTCTCGGCATCATCGGGTTGGGACGTATCGGACGTGTCGTCGCTTCGCGAGCGCGCGCGATGGGCATGTTGATTGTTGCTTACGATCCGTTCATCGCACCCGAACAGGCGCGCGACCTGGAGATTGAGCTCGCGCCGCTGGATGAGGTTTACGCACGCGCCGATTTTCTGACCGTACACACACCGTTGACCGCTGAAACTCGTGGGCTGATCAATCGCGAAGTGTTGGCGACGATGAAGCGGGGCGCGCGAATCATCAACTGCGCGCGCGGCGGGCTGGTTGATGAAGATGCGCTTTACGAAGCGATCGCGAACGGAACGATCGCGGGTGCCGCGCTGGATGTGTTTGGTCAGGAACCACCTTCGAACGATCATCCATTATTGAAACTCGATCAGGTGATTGTCACGCCGCACCTCGGTGCTTCGACGACGGAGGCGCAGGAAGGTGTTGCGTTTACCGTTGCCGAGCAGATGCGTGACTTTTTATTGACGGGCGCGTTGCGTGGAGCGGTAAACGTGCCTGCGCTCGGAATGAA
>DATNJO010000166.1:0-2598 GCA_035603895.1 Pyrinomonadaceae bacterium | reverse complement strand
GCACCGGTGCCTGAGAAATCCGTTCAGAACTCGTGCTCGAAGCGGCAGCCGCAAAGCTTCATGGGAAATCTGATGCAGCAGGTCTCCGGCCGTGCCGACGTGACTACCAACAAAGACGGCATTCTGATCAGTAAAGACGGAAAAGAAGGCAGCGACTTGATCGACGAAGCGTTGAAGTACAACGGCACGTTGCCGGAACGAACAACGCCTGAGGCGCCGACAAATCGTTCGCCAAGAAACACCGCACCCCCAACGGATCCCAAGACACGTAACGCTACGAGCGGAGCCTCGCCGTCTGCGGCGAGCACTCCGACGCCCGCTCCGGCGGCAATCAAGCCGTAGAGAAGGTGTTCTTCTCTGTGCACGGAGGGTGCACAGAGAAATCCTTAAGTAGGAAGGCTAATCAGCTTTGGACCCTACTTCCCAAGAAGCCCAGGCGGAGTTGGCCCGCAGGCACAAGGCCGCAGCAAAGACTGTAGTGGGGTTGTTGATCGCCACAGTCCTGTTGGCAGTACTGGCCTTTGTGATGCGCCCGTACCTGGTGGAGAAACCGCCAAACCTGCCTCTCGACTGGGCTACCCGAATCGTCGTCTTATTTCTTGGTTTGGGCTCGATCGCATGGCGCCGTAACCGTTTCTCTGCGATGCGGCTCCAGGATATCGCGGGCATCGCCGGCGTGGCCGGACTCATCAAAACCCTCGAAAAAACCACCATTCAGCTCGCACTTTTTGCTGTGGCGATCGCCATAATCGGCTTTGCCGTGACGGTGATTCAGGGGAACGAGCTTTATACCTACTGGTCCTGCGCCATCGCCGTGGTCGTGCTGATTTACTCCTTCCCAACGAAATCCTCCTGGCTGAAAATTGTTTATTACTTCACCGATCCGCGCACTGAACCCGTCACCGAATAACTTCAAGCAAAAAACTGGTTGAACATAGTTTGGCTAGTTTGTTACTCTGGCCTTCGGGTCAGCTATGACTTTCTGGATTCGCACAACTCTGCTCGCTCTCTTGGGGCTGGTCGTTTGTTGTCCTGCGGTCCTCGGACAGGAGACAAAATCGCAGCCGGTCGCGAGACTAATCACCCGTTTCACACCTGCGACTACCGTGGTGAATGCGAGTGCTTCGCCGAGTCTGGCTGAGGCAAGCGACATCGAACGGCGTGCTTTCGAGCAGACGAACGTGGTGCGCAAGCAGAACGGTCTCGCGCCATTCGAATGGGACGCGGATGTTTGCCGCATGGCGCGCAGTCACTCGGAAAGCATGTCGCGGCTCAACTACTTTTCCCACGTCACACCCGATGGCCTGCGTTTGCGCGACCGGGCACGCGCCGCTGGCATACTCACCTTTACCGTGCTCGGTGAAAACATCGCGTATAATCAGGGCTACGAAGATCCCGGGGCTTTTGCGGTTGAGAGGTGGATGGCCTCGGACAAGCATCGCGCTAACATTTTGTCGAAGGAGTTTCGCGCGATGGCGATCGGCACGTATGTCGCCCCTGACGGATCGGTATTCCTGACTCAAACTTTTATTACGCGATAATTGCTGAAGCTTCCGTCCTTCGCCAAGATCAACTGGACTCTGCGCGTCTTGGGTAAGCGGCCTGATGGTTATCACGAGGTCGTGACCTTGATGCAGAGCGTTTCTCTGTGTGATGAACTGATCTTTGAAGTGAGGGACGACAACGAAATCTCTCTGACCTGTGGCGATCCCTCGATCCCAACGGACAAGTCTAATTTAGTGGTGCGAGCCGCTCGTGCTTTATCCGATCGACACGGCGCGAACATCCATCTATTCAAAAAAATTCCTGCTAAAGGTGGTTTGGGTGGCGGCTCGTCGAACGCAGCGGTTACGCTGTTAGCGTTGAATCAGTTATGGCGATTGGAACTGGGGGAAAAACATTTAAGGCAAAAAGGAAGCGAATTAGGTGCTGACGTTCCGTTTTTTCTTGCTGGTGGCACTGCTGTCGCCACAGGCATCGGAACCAGGATCGAACAGGTCTCCGATCTCCCTCAGCAGCACCTGATCGTCGTCACTCCGAACGCCTCAGTTTCAACTGCAACCGCTTACGCATCATTAAATGCTCCTTCCTTGACAACTTCTGACTCGGTCTCTATTCTTTCAAGTTCCTTCACGAAGCCATTTTCCGATGATAGTAGTCAATGGCCTCTCGAGAACGACTTTGAAGGAGTGATCTTTGAGATAGAACCTGAAATCAGGCGTGCGAAATTGGCATTACTTGAAGCGGGTGCGCGCGCCGCGCTGCTCGCCGGAAGCGGCTCGAGCGTGTTTGGTATCTTCACGGACGAAGCGGCGCGAGATCAGGCTCTTAAACATGTCAGGTGTGAAGCAGGCTGGCGAGTCTTTGCGTGCCACACGCTTTCACGTAGCGAGTATTGCCAGGCCATCAGCACTGGGGCGTAGCCAAGTGGTAAGGCACCGGTCTTTGGAACCGGCATTCGTTGGTTCGAATCCACCCGCCCCAGCCAAACATTTCCGATTGTCGATTTTCGATTGTCAATTTTGTGGGCCATCAAGTGCAGTGAGGTTCTTCAAATCGAAAATCGGCAATTGGCAATCGACAATGACTTATGAGCAC
>DATNJO010000165.1:0-7599 GCA_035603895.1 Pyrinomonadaceae bacterium | reverse complement strand
CCGAGTGGCGCCACCGTGCGCGGAAATGGGGAACAGGAGCTCGATCCGCTGGGCGCTGACGCCGGCACGTTTGCCACCTCCGTGCCTCCAACCGAGCGTGCCATCACCTCCTACGGCGCCTCCTATGACCCCAGCAATCCCGCCATGACCTACTCGGTCCAGGGGATCCGCGTCCCCGTGGAGGACTTCATTCATCACGCGGGCTTCATCCTGAAAGACCCGTTGGGTTTGCTCGAGTCGTTCGCACGACAAAGCGCTAAACCAATTGGCTATCAAAATAAAGGCGTGCATTGGGGCAAACGCTTCGAAGTCATCTACGATGCTAACGGTAAAATTGTCAGCCAAACATCAGAGTACGACCCGAAACTGGCGCACTTGAACTTTGGCGTTGAAACTCCGATCTATTCTGATGCGGAGTTCGATCCCACGCTACTTCCGCAAGATCCGCCCAAAGTTAAGAACGCCACACCCGAACAACAGACCCGCTTCAACGAAGCGTACAATGAATTCTGGAAACGGCTACATGTCAACGATGGCAAAAACGCGTGTGCAGATCTGTTTGGTGGCATTAAAAAGGCAGAAAAGGCCCTGAAGGACACGAACTATTTGTTTAAGAGTACTATCTCAGGACCAGCGGAAACAATAGGTAAGGACATTACGATAAATCCAACGGAGCACTTCATGCGCGACAAAGACGGTGTGAGGTTCGACGTTGGAATCAATTTTAGGGCTAGACAAGTCTACTACGTCATGTTGACACAGATCGAGGCTGCTGCCTTTATCCTGGCTCACGAGATCGGACACCGAACAAAAACACTGGACCCAGACGGCTTCGATCAGTCCAATTATATTAGTGCACTAAATAGTGGAAAGGTGAGGGATGCGTGTTTCGCCGAGGTCCCCGTCGCCATAGAACCGTTTCGAGGTCGTTAATATGGAGCGGACCAAAGGCGAATTTGTATGTCGGAGGAGAAAGCAATGAAGATGGTTGGACTGGTCTTGATTTTAGTCCTGAGCTTTGGTGGCGCGAACGCGCAAAAAACCAAATGCGTTCCCACGACAACCCCGCCAAGAGACAAGGCGGTACGGTTACGGCTCACGACCACCGTAGCTGAAGCTCACCACTTGGTTGAGGATGGTTCCAAATCGCTGCTCTTAACACTGAATCTTGACTACGTAAACATAGGTAGTCGACCGATCTTGATTGATAAAAAGAGTTCTCAGATCTACCGAAAAATCGTTACAAAAAACGTTAAGGCTCTTGCTGCGTGCAAATATCTTTATGACGCCGTATCGCATCCGATTTCCGCAGAAGACATGAGGAGAGCGGGATTTCGTTCAGATATTGGACCTGAACGTTCGGAGTTTGTTGTGCTCAAACCGGGAGAGTCCTTTAGTCTCAAGAAACAAATCGGGCTGTACCTCTATGATGGAACCAGGGACACGAAGGATGATCTGCATCCAGGCAATTATGTCCTGCAGGTCAGAGTCGCTGCCTGGTTCTATTTTGCCGACCCGGCCGAATGGGAGCAGAAGTGGGGCGGTGAGGCGTATCTTTGGTCGGAGAACGTCACTTCAGAGCCGATGGCCTTCACGGTTGAGAAGCGTTGAGGTGGCTGTAATCAAGATTGCCCTCAAAACCAACGCCAAACTAAACTCTTGACTGCCACTTACCACGGGTGTTAGGTTTCTTAGCGGGCCCGTTCCAAAAGGCCCACTTCGAACGAACATGCCCGCGCCATCCGTGCACATGCACAAGGCCCCGCCGATGGTGCAATTCAGCTAAAGGAATAGGCTTTGCTAGCTGGTCGCAAACTCCTACTTGCCGACGATTCGGCCACCATTCAGAAAGTCATCGACCTTACGTTCGCCGATGAAGGTGTGCAAGTCGTGAGTGTCAGCAGCGGCCAGGAAGCAATCGATCGCCTGCTGGAAACAAAGCCCGACGTGGTGCTGGTAGACGTTTTCATGCCCTCACCTAACGGTTACGAGGTTTGCGAATACGTCAAAACACACGAGCAGCTCAAACACATTCCCGTCATGCTGCTCGTTGGCTCTTTCGAGCCGTTCGACGAAGCGGAGGCGCGCAGAGTTGGCGCGGACGATATTTTGACTAAACCATTTCAATCCATTCGACGACTGATCGACCGGGTGGGAGCCCTCGTGAGCGGCCCGCCGCCGGCTGAGAAAGAGAGTCCCACGCTGGAACTTCCCCAGGCCGAAACACCGGCTGCTGAAGAAGAGCGCATGGACACTAACGAACTGGAAGTCACGACCGCAGACACGCTGCGACTCGACGAAGAGCAGTTGCAGGAATTGCAAGCGAAGGTAGAAGAGCCGGACGAGGAGATCATGGAAACTGGCAGGATGGAAGGCACGGATGTCACGGATGTAGTGCATGATGCACATGCGGATCAATCCGAAGTTCTGTTGGACCTTGGTGAGATTGAGGCTGTTGGCGAGGCGGATGATGATTTTGTACTCGAGTTGGATGACGACTTCGGTCAACCGGAAGTAGCCGCTCCAGTTTACGAACCTGCTCCTGTGTACGAACCAGCTCGTTCCTACGACAACGCGCCAGCTTACGAAGCCACGCCAGCCTACGAACCATCCGCTTACGAACCTGCGCGTGCTTTTGTCGAACCACAAGTGACGGAAGCCCCGCCGTCGTCGTTTCAACCCGAGATTCACGATTCATTTGCTGATACCCAGGAAGTGGCTTACGCGGTCGTCGAACCTGCACCGCAATCGGAACCTGAATCCGTTTCGTCAGCAGTCAAATCCGCGGGCGCTTCAATGGCAGTTGGCGAACTCTCGCCGGAAATGATCGACGCGATTGCGCGTCGTGCGGTTGAGTTGATGTCTGATAAAGTGATCCGCGAGATTGCCTGGGAAGTAGTGCCCGACCTGGCGGAGTTACTAATCAAGAAGCAGTTGGAAGAGACGAAGTAAAGATCGTTTGGCTTTATAAGTAGTTTAGGCGTTTGGAGACGGAGCGGGTGACTTTAACGAGTCACCTGCTTTTCGTTTTTGGCGACCCTTGCGCTTTCTACCGACGGTCACACTCCACGACGTTAGTTCGCGTTCGACCTGTTCGATAGAAATGCTGTCCTTATTCTCATCAAACTCAGCCAGTCCCTGCCGCACCGCCGCAAAAAACTCCAGCTTCTGCGCGATCTGATAGAGCGTCACATCGTCCGGCAAACGGCGCAGCAAGTCCATTACAATCTCCTTGTCGTTAAGGTTTGCTTGTCTCACAACTCAAGTCTGTACCGCCGATTTTCGTTTTTCAAGCGCCGGAAGACTTAGCCACAGACTTAAACCGATTACACAGATTCAATCCGTGTTGCTCCGTGAAATCTGTGGCTCCTGCACGTTCGTTTTTGAACTTTGTCCTTTGTCTGACGTAGACTCTACCCTTTGATTCCAAGTCGAAACATCGAGTAGAGAGCGCTCGGCAGAGCACATTGTTACGCATGGAAATTCCCAAACAGTACGATCCGACACAAGCTGAACAGCACCATTACGAACGCTGGGAGAAGAGTGGGGCGTTTGCGCCGGAGATCAATAAGGATCCGGGGGCGCCGGTATTTACTATTGTCATTCCGCCTCCTAACGTAACCGGCTCGCTGCACATGGGCCATGCGCTACAGCACACGTTGATGGATGTGATGACGCGGCATAAGCGGATGAGCGGGTTCAGGACGCTGTGGCTGCCGGGAGTGGACCATGCGGGAATCTCGACGCAGTTGATGGTGTCGCGCGCGCTAAAGAAAGAAGGCAAGTCGCGACACGACCTTGGCCGCGAGAAGTTTGTCGAACGCGTCTGGCAGTGGAAACACGAATCAGGGAGCCAGATAACGGTCCAAATGCGTCGCGAAGGCGCGTCGGTCGATTGGTCGCGCGAGAAGTTTACTATGGACGAAGATCTGTCGCGCGCAGTGCGCGAGGTCTTCGTGCAGCTTTACGACGAAGGTTGGATCTATCGCGGCAACCGCATCGTGAACTGGTGCCCGACGGATCAGACCGTGCTCTCCGATCTCGAAGTCGAGAAGTTGCCACAAGCCGGCAAACTTTATTACTTGCGCTATCCGATCAAGAACAGCGATCGGCACGTCACCGTCGCGACCACTCGCCCCGAAACAATGCTCGGCGACACCGCCGTCGCCGTGAATCCGAACGACGAACGCTACGGCGATCTAAAAGGCCAAACTGTTCTGTTGCCACTCACCAATCGCGAGATTCCAGTGGTCTTCGACGAATACGTCGATCCGGAGTTTGGTACAGGTGTCGTGAAGATCACGCCGGCCCACGATCCAAACGATTACGAACTCGGACTGCGTCACAACCTTCCGCAAGTCGTCGTGATCGACAGCTACGCTAAGATGACGCCGGAGGCAGGCGCCGCTTTTGCCGGTCTCGATCGTTACGCGGCGCGCGAAAAAGTCGTCGAAGAGTTTGAACGGCTCGGACTGCTCGAAAAGGTCGTCGACTACGAGTTCTCGATCTCGAAATGCGAACGCTGCAAAACGGTGATCGAACCACTCATCTCGACGCAGTGGTTCATGAAGATGGACCAGTTGCGCGATCTGGCGCTCGAACTGATGGCGAAGGAACACAAACCGCGCTTCGTTCCGGAAACGCCGTACGAAAAGGTCTACACGAACTGGCTCGAAAACCTGCGCGACTGGACCATCTCGCGCCAACTCTGGTGGGGACATCAAATCCCAGCGTGGTACACAAAAGACGGCGAAGTTATCGTTGCCAGATCCGAAGCGGAAGCGCGTGAGAAAGCCGGAACAGCGGAGCTCACGCAAGACCCTGACGTGCTCGACACGTGGTTTTCCTCGGCGCTTTGGCCGTTTTCGACGCTGGGTTGGCCCAAGGAAACGGACGATCTAAAGACGTTCTATCCGACGTCGGTGCTCGTTACCGCGCGTGACATCATCTTTCTCTGGGTCTCGCGCATGGTGATGACGGGCATGAAGTTCATGGGACGCGAGCCGTTTGCCGACGTGTTCGTGACCGGAACAATTCTCGACGCGAACGGCCAGCGTATGTCCAAGACGAAGATGAACGGCGTCGATCCGCTCGATGTGTTCGACAAGTTTGGCGTAGACGCGACGCGGCTTACGTTGGCCCAGGTCGGCAGCACCGACACGCGTTGGAACGAGAAACAGGTTGAGTCGTATCGCAACTTCGCGAACAAGATCTGGAACGCAGCGCGGTTCTGTTTGTTGTACTCGGAAGGCGCTGAAGTGAGGCCACAGATTCTCACGGAAAACACGGACTTAGCCTTGCACGACCGTTGGATCATTTCGCGCTTGAACAAGACTGCCCGTGAGATTAATGCTGCGCTCGTGGCATACGAGTTTCACGCAGCAGTGCAGACGCTTTACCATTTCTTCTGGGACGACTTTTGCGACTGGTACATTGAGCTTGTCAAAGCTGATGTGATCGCTGAAGAGGACACGCCGCAACGAACCGAGGCGCGGTCACGTCTGCTGAGTGTTTTAGAGCAGGCGTTGAGACTTCTGCATCCGTTCATGCCTTACATCACGGAAGAGTTGTGGCAGCGTTTGCCGGGTGGTAAACAGCTCCATTTTGCTTACGAGGGCGCGGAGCCGACGATCATGTTGGCGGCTTTCCCTGAAGGCCGTACAGAGTTGATTGACGAAGCTGCGGAGTTGGAGATGCAGGAGATAATCGACCTAATCTCTCGCGTCCGAAACATCCGGTCGGAGATGAATATTAAACCCGCGGATCGTGTTTCTATTGTTCTTGGACCAGGCTCAGGAAAAACTCAGGCTTTTTTAAGCGCCAAAGATCAGATCATGCGAATTGCTCGTGCTTCCGGGGTAGATGTCGGTGAGGCTCCGAAAGCTTCAGCCAGGGCGATTTTGGCTGGTGGTGCAGAACTCGCAATCCCACTCGAAGGATTGATCGACTTCGAACAAGAGCGCCAGCGTCTCAACCGCGAACAACAAAAACTTCAAGCTGAAGCAGCAAAACTCGAAGCTCAACTCGGTAATCCAAACTTTGTCGAACGCGCGCCTGCCGAACGCGTCAACGAAGTCCGCGCGCGAATCGCCGACATCGCGCAACGTTCCTCACAACTACAGCAAACAGTCGAGAACCTGCAATGAACTGGATCGACGAAGGCGCGCTCTATTCGCAAATCGGACTCTTCCTCCGCGAAGACCTCGGCCGTGGCGACATCACTACACAGTCGATCGTCGCGCGCAACACACGCGCCCGCGCACGCTTTGTTGCCGGCGAGAAGATGATCGTGGCCGGACTCGAAGCCGCTGAAGAAGTTTTCTTAACGCTCGACTCGCAGCAGCAACTCGAAGCCTTTGCTTCTGACGGCGAACAGGTCGAAGCAGGCAAAGTCATCGCGCGCATGGTTGGCTTTGCGGACGTATTGATCTCCGCCGAGCGCGTCGCCTTGAATATTTTGCAGCGCCTCTCCGGCATCGCCACGCTCACGAACAAATACGTGAACGCGGTTGAAGGCACCGGCGCGCAGATTGTCGATTCACGCGCGACGACGCCGGGGTTGCGTTTGCTCGAACGATACGCAGTCGAGCTTGGCGGCGGATACAACGGCCGGTTTGGTCTTGATGATGGCGTGGTGGTGACGTCGAATCACGTTTCGATTGTCGGCGGCGTTGCGGCCGCGGTGAAGAGCGCGAAAGAGAAGCTGGGCTATCTCCACAAGATTGGGGTTCAGGTAGGGACGGAAAATGAGGTGAAGGACGCGATCGCGAACGGAGCCGATGTGATCATGTTTGATGGCCTGACGGCGGATGAATTGAAGCGCCTGGCAGCCGTTGCGAAAGAGCTTTCAGAGTTGGTGATGATTGAGTACTCCGGACAGGTGACGCCCGAAAACGTGCGTGAATATGCTGAGGCTGGTGCGCAGTTGATTCGGATAGAAGCGTTAACGAGTTCCGCACCGGCAACCCAGATATCGTTTAAGGTTCAGACTTTTTAAGCCACGGATGAACACGAACGGACACGGAACGGTCAAGAAAAAGTTGGCGCAGCGAGCCCTCGAACGTCAACTGGCTTATCAACAGAAAAAAGCGAAACACCTGAACGGCCGCGAGGAGGAAGCAATTGTCGCGATGCGGCGATCTTCGAAACGTGTGCGCGAATTGCTGGAGACGTTTCAAACGATCGCTGACGATGCCCGTGTGATTGAAGTCGGTAGCGGCGCACACGGGTTGATCTTTTATTTTGGCACGAAGCACGGTGTGGGCGTCGACCCGCTCGCCGTCAGTTATCGCGGGCTCTTTCCGCGTTGGCAAGTTTGTGCGGCAACGATCGCAGCGGTGGGCGAGCAGCTTCCGTTTGCGAACGAGAGTTTCGACGTGGTGCTTTGTGACAATGTCGTCGACCACGCGGAATCACCAAAACAGATCGTCGCGGAGTTAGTGAGAATTTTGCAGCCGGGTGGTTTGTTGTATTTCACGGTCAACGTGCATCACCCGGTTTACGCGGTTGCGGCGGGCTTGCATTCGGGCTGGCGCGGTCTCGGCATTCCGTATGAAATCGGACCTTTTGCGGATCACACCACGCACCTGACCTTGCCGC
>DATNJO010000164.1:0-4361 GCA_035603895.1 Pyrinomonadaceae bacterium | reverse complement strand
CGTTTGATTGCAATAACGTTTACAATTTCTCGCCTCAGGACGGGTCTCTGATATGGTCTCATTCCGGGCCGTGCACGGGAGGAGGCGGAAGTACACCAGTCCTCTTCGGTGGGCGTTTGCATGTGGGCGATTCTTTGACAGAAAAGCTGATGTTCGATGCCCCCACTGGTGCGGTGCTAGGCACTTTCCCGCCAGGTCCACCTCCGGCATTCAGCGGCTCCACAGGTTTCTTCCTCACCGGATCCATTCTAAAAGCGCGCGATGCCTACTCTGGGACAGTCCGGTGGTCCTTCACGGGCGATGGCACGCTCAGTTCCGCGCCAATCGTAGTCAACGGCTATGTATACATTGGTTCTGGCAGCGGAAAGGTCTACGCTCTCGACGGGAATACGGGTGCGAACGTCTGGACCGGGAACCTGGGTGCGGTCGTTCAGGTGCCCGAGTCGCTCGTCACCCGGCCGCACACCGGACTCGGCGCCGGTGATGGGCTGGTGGTCGTACCGGCTTCCAATCTGCTGGTAGCTTATCAATCATCAACACAACCAACGCCAACTCCCACACCGACACCGACACCCACACCGACACCCACCCCGACACCGACTCCAGGACCGCTTCAACTGCTCCTGGAAGAGTCTGGCTCGGCGTTAAACCAGGTTACAGCATTAGACTCAGTACTATTTACGCGTGATCCCTTTCCGGTCGTAAACGCGGCGGACTTATTGAATCTCGGAGTCGATCGCAATACCCGAGTAATAGTCTTCGCAATGAATCTTCAGTTGTTGCAGGGAGAGAGTTCTTCTGCCGTTACGGTAACTCTGGTTGGTAGTAACAACCAGTCTTTCGCTATCGCGGCTGAGGATGTGCGTCCGGTGCCGAATTCTCCGTTTACCCAGGTAGTTTTCAGGCTTCCGAATAACATATCAGTTGGCACCTGCACGATCACACTCAAAGCGCACGGACAGACCAGTAATTCGGGCAGCATCAGAATTCGAACTTAAGAAGTCGGGGGCATTGCGAACTTAAGCGGGACGATCCCTTTGTCTTTCAGAGATTCGAGATAGACAACTTCATTGTAAGGCGTTGGTGTCTGAGAACAAGAAATTTGGGGAGAATATTCCCCCGATCGGGCCACCAAGAGCGAACGTGATTCGCTTGTACGTAGGGAGTTGTCGAAAGTCCGTATCCTTGAGCGCAGGCAAAACATATCCGCCCAATGGAATCAACGAGAACCAGTAGGATGTTTCGGCGAGTTTGAATCCAAACAGTTTAGGGCCAAACCCGATTGAAAATCTCCTGACCGGAATGCGGCACAACTTCGCCGCCAATAGATGGCCGGACTCGTGGATGGTGACTAGCAGTGCGATAACGAGAGCGACGGCGATATACGACATTCCATTTTACCTCCAGCAACTGGGCCAGAACGTTTAATAGCTGCATACCAGCAGGGCGAAAACCGAGTCGGCGTTACAACACGAGAGTTTATAATCTAATACAAGTTAGACGCCGAACTCCCTTTCGAAGAGAACTCTATGGGAACTTGGTCACACGAGCCGTTTGGCAATGACACTGCCATTGACTGGGCGTATGAACTCGAGCATACGCAGGATTTCTTGCTCGTAGAGCAAGCGATTCAACGCGTACTTGATTGTGGACCAGAATACCTCGATGCTGACTGGGCAGTTGAGGCTATTGCTGCAGCTGAGATTATTGCCAAAGCCTTGGGCCGTGGCACTCAATCTGACGCATACACGGAAGAGGTCGATGCTTGGCTCAAGTCCATTTCCGCCGTACCGACATCGACGCTACGCTCCAACGCGCGCCAAGCCATGTCACGCATCCTGGGCTCGGACTCGGAACTAAAAGAGCTCTGGGAGCAGAGTGAGGAGCTCGAGAGTTGGGAGTCATCCGTCCGGCTTTTGCAGTCGGCCATGGGTGCCTAAAATCATAACTAAAGAGGGATTCCTAAGAACTCAGGAAGTAACTATGAAGCTCAAAGACTACTCGCTAGCAGTTGCTGCACTTCTATTTTTTATCAACGGTGCTTGCTTCGCCCAATCAGCGTTGCCACAGTTGCCAGACACGCCCGCTGCAAACCAGGCAAAAGGGTGGTTGGAAGTTTTCAACGCGGGAGATGTCGAGAAGCGCAGGGCCTTCCTCCAAAAGAATTATCCGAGTCGTTTGGAACGCTTTGATCGCGAAACAGAAATGCGACGTGGGACTGGTGGTTTCGACGTCATGAAAGTCGCGGAGTCGACACCAACCAAAATCGTCTTGCTGATCCAGGAGCGCCTGGGCGAGCAGTTCGCGCAATTTACCGTTGAGGTCGAGCCCGCGCCGCCACACGCTATTAAGCAATTTCAATTTCAAGTGCTCCCACGACCGGCGGAGTTTGCTATTCGTCACTTGAACGACAACGAGTTGGTCACCTCATTGCGAAAGCGGTTGGATGAAGTAGTAGCCGTCGATCTGTTTTCAGGTGCTGTCCTCGTCGCGAAAGATGGCAAGACTGTTTTTGCACAAGCGTATGGACTGGCAGATCGTGAGAAGAAAACGCCGAACACTTTGAAGACGCGCTTCCGACTCGGTTCGATGAACAAGATGTTCACCGCAGTCGCCACACTTCAACTTGTACAAAACGGAAAACTCGATCTGAAAGCACCCTTCGGCAATTACCTCACCGACTATCCGAACAAAGACGTGGCCTCGAAAGTAACGATTGAACAGATGCTTTCGCACACCGGGGGCACGGGCGACATCTTTGGTCCGGAGTTCGATAAGAATCGACTTGAGCTAAAGACGCTACAGGACTATGTGAAGCTGTACGGCAATCGCGGGCCGGAGTTTGAACCGGGCAGTCGCTGGCAGTACAGCAACTACGGTTTTCTTTTGTTGGGTGTGATAGTTGAGAAAGTTAGTGGTCAGAACTACTACGACTATGTTCGAGATCACATTTTCAAGCCAGCAGGAATGATCGCTACTGCTTCGGAGCCGGAAGACCAAGTGGTGGCTGATCGCAGCGTTGGTTACATGCGATCAGATGGCAGCGGTTGGCAGCGCAACACTGACACGCTTCCCTATCGCGGGACTTCTGCGGGTGGCGGTTATTCGACGGTTGAGGATCTATTGAAGTTTGCGACGGCACTGCAAACAAACAAACTACTCAAGCCGCAGTACACCGAGATGCTCACGACGGGGAAAGTCGAGACCCCGAACGGCGGTAAGTATGCTTATGGATTTCAAGAGGCGACGGTTAACGGCACACGATGCTTCGGCCATGGCGGTGGCGCACCCGGGATGAATGGCGAGTTGAAGATCTGCCCTGGGCCAGGTTATGTGGTTGTTGTGTTGGCGAACCTGGATCCGGCGGCGGCGACACGAGTTGCAGACTTCATTACTAATCGACTGCCAATCAAGTAGGCTTAGGGTAAAGCTCCAAGTAAGGTTGGAAAAATGCTTCTTGGTGTACGTCAGCTAGCAGTTCAGCTTAATGGACGCACGGTGAAAGCGGGATTCTTGTAACTGATTGAAAACTTTGGCGTCCCGTACGGGAGTCGAACCCGTGTCGCCGCCGTGAAAGAGAAGCGATTTGTAGGAATTTCTAAGGAAACCTGCGGCATGGATAGCACCATAAGGTAGTAGAAGGTGCTTTAAGGATTCGTTTCTGGACCCTTAATAGACGCGTGTCAAGCACGTCTCTTTCTATTCAAGATCGATTCGATTTCACCTTACCTTGTTGTTGACACTCAACTCGGCCCCGTCCCACTGAAGTTCTATTGGTTAGAGAAGACTCTCTCAGTATCCTTGCGGGGACTATTTGGTGCTTAGGTAGGTAAAAACTGAGACTTTGGTCGCAGCGGTCTTGTCCTTTTCTGGAGGTTCCACCATTAAACCCAAAGTTGAATAGCTGTTTGGTAAGTCGACTCTGGCCCAAGTGCTACCAGGTAAAGGAAGAGATGTTGGAGCGGCCGAAGCTTCTCCTGGGCGACTCTGAAAAATCATAAGATTAGCAGAACCATCTTTAGGTTCTTCGACGCGAGCGATGATGACGATCCTTGCATAGGGCTCAACATTTTCTTCGTAAAGCTTTCGCGTGGTGGCATCGATGGGGTATTCCTTTACTTGATCCATTTTGTTGGGTTTGTTCACGTATCGCGAGGAAAAAGCGCTCAGGCCTCCGAAGAGACCGCCCAACGTCAAAAATGCTAGCAGAACAATGAACTGGCCCTGTAGAAATGCCTTCCACGTGTCGAGCGATGTTGGAAGTTTGATACGAAGCTTCGGAATAAAAGCGCTTAAGACGGCATAGAGGATACCAAGGACAACAACGATTAGGGTTATGGTCTCAGTTCTCAAGGCAAGTC
>DATNJO010000163.1:0-3205 GCA_035603895.1 Pyrinomonadaceae bacterium | reverse complement strand
ATCCAGTCGGCTATGTCAAAGGAACTAAGGTTCCGCTGCTGCTAAGAATTCACGGTGGACCAAACGCGCAGGATCAGCATTCCATGAACATCGAGCGGCAGATGTTCGCCGCCAACGGTTACGCCGTGCTCGCCGTGAACTATCGCGGCAGCGCGGGTCGCGGACAGAAGTTTTCGCGCGCAATCTTTGCTGATTGGGGCAACTACGAAGTGCAGGACCTCCTCGCGGGTGTCGATCATGTCGTCAAGATGGGCGTCGCCGATCCTGACCGGCTTGGAGTCGGCGGTTGGAGTTACGGTGGCATATTGACGGACTACTTGATCGCCAGCGACAACCGTTTCAAAGCCGCAACGAGCGGCGCGGGAACCGCTTTTACAGTCGCGTTCTACGGCACCGACCAATACATCATTCAGTACGACTACGAGATCGGTCCACCCTGGAATCCGCAGGCGTGGGAGACCTATCAGAAGATCTCGTATCCGTTTTTACATGCGGATCGCATTCAAACGCCAACTCTGTTTTTGGGCGGCGAACGCGATTTCAATGTGCCCGTGCAAGGCAGCCAGCAGATGTACCAGGCGCTGCGCAGTCTCGGCATCGACACACAATTGATAATCTACCCAAACGAGAATCACGGCATCCAGAGACCTAGTTATCAGCGGGATCGAATGGAGCGTTATTTAGCCTGGTACGACAAGTACATCAAGAAATCTGCGGCCGCTCCGAGCACCTCGACAGCGCGATGACCGCCTGATACAACTGCAAGTAATGAAGTGTGTTTTGCTCGCGGTGGTGTTGATTGCCTGTGGTGCGTTGGCCACGAAAGCGCAGTCGTGTGTCACGCCGGAAGACGTAAAGCAGATGCAAGCTCGCGTCGAAGCTACGTCGACGGCCAAGTACAACAAGAAGCTCAACGAAGAGCTTCTCAAAATGGCGGAGAAGCACCGCGAGCTGCTACAGCAGATCGTGGACAAGGATCAGAAAGACAAATCCGACCAGGAGAACCTGCGCAAGCTTAACGAGAAGAACACCCTCAAGTTCTGCGAAATAATTAAGGAGAACGGTTGGCCCAGCACTGCGCTCGTTGGTCAAATGGGTGTTCTCGCCGCTTTTCATATTCTCAAAAACAGCGCCCCGTTCGAGTTGCAACGCGATCTGCTGCCCGTCATTGTCGCGGTCATAAAAAAAGATCCGACACAAAAGCCGGAGTTTGCCGGGCTGTTCGATCGGTTACGCGTCAACGCCGGAATGACGCAATATTTCGGCACTATGGCGACCAGCAGGGGCGGGTTTCTGGTTCTTTATCCACTGGAAGACGAGACGAAAGTGAATGCCTGGCGTGAGGAGTACGGCCTGGGCACGATGCAGGAGAACATCAGAAGTCTCGAACGGACCTACGGCAAGCCGCTGATCAAGTCGCGCCAACCGCCATCCAGCACACTCTCAAAACAACTGACCGATTCGCTCAGCAAAGCGCTCGATTCCACCGAACTCAACGACGGGGCTGAGGTGGACCCACGTGATGTAATTAAAACCGACACGAATCTCGTCAGCCTCAACGTCAGCGTCTTCAATAACAAGTCGAAGCTGTTTGTCGGTTCGCTGACCAAGGACGACTTTCGCGTCGTCGAAGATAATCAGGAACAGACTGTGACTTACTTCGCCTCGACCGAGGTGCCTTTCGATCTGGTGTTGCTGGTTGACCTGTCCGGATCGACTTCCGAAAAGCGCGATCTGGTCAAGAAAACAACTATGCGTTTTATCGAGGCGGCGCGTCCGGATGATCGCCTCGCGATCGTGACGTTTTCCGATACGACAAACGTTATTTCACCGTTGACGCTGGATCGCGCGCAACTCAATGCGAGTGTGGCAAATATGATCGGCACGGGCGGTTCACACGTGTGGGACGCGGTGAAGTTCGCGCTCGATAGTGTCATCGGACCAAAGACGCTGGAACGCCGGCGCGCAGTCGTGCTGATGAGCGACGGTGTTGACGGCGCTCTGTCGCGTTACGCATCAGCGAACGGTTCAAAAACTACCTTTGCCGATCTGCTCGAACAAGTGCGCCAGACAGACACCCTGATCGTACCGATCTATCTCGACACCGAGGATCAGATGGGTGGCGGTTTCATGACGGACCAGTATGAGAATGCCCGCCGCACGTTGAGTTTGCTCGCGCTGGAGAGTGGCGGTTCTTACTACAAAGCGAAGAAGTTGTCTGACCTCGAAGGCGTTTACGAGCAAGTGATTAACGATCTCGGGAAGGTATACAGTTTGGGATACAAACCGACAAATCCGGCGCGCGACGGCAAGTGGCGCAACGTGCGAATCTCGATCGCGAACCACGTGGATTTGGTAACACGCGCGCGTCCCGGTTATTACGCTCAGTGATTCAAATTATTCGGTTAAGGAGCCCCGATGATCCGTCGAAGTCTCTTTTTGTGCCACAAAGAGGCACAAGAAGCACAAAGGATTTTGCGAGCATACTTGTGCCTCTTGTGCTTCTTTGTGGCTACCGTCAGTCCGTTGCCAGTGCGAGCTCAGGCTCGGAAGAGGCCGGTCACCAGGACTGCGAACAGTCCAATACTTGAACGTAACATCCGTGCGGAGTTGAGTTTTCTGGCGAGCGACGCCATGCAAGGTCGTGGCAGTGGCACGGGTTACGAACGCATCGCAGCCGAGTACATCGGTTCGCAGTTTCAACAGTTTGGTCTCGAACCCGGCGGTGATGCGGACGCTGCGGGCAATAAAGGTTTCGTGCAGCGAGTTCCGCTCGAGTCGTCGAAGTTTACAGAGCCGCCGGCGTTCACTGTCACTGAGGGAGGTAACACACATAAGTGGCAGTTCGGACGCGACTTTCTCGTCTCGTTTCTACGCGCGCCGCACATCACCGGTGAGTTGCAAGTGATCGAACCTTCAGGCACGCCGGCGAAAGGCGCCATCGTGGTTGCTAAACTTCCTGCAACTGCGGATCAGCAACAACGACAGGACATGATTCGAAAAGCGCGCTTTGCGGAGGCGGCCGCAGTCGTGGTGCCTGAGTCGGAAGCCAATCGCAAGACACGTGAGGCTGGCGACGCGCGTTTGCCAACGTTGCCGGGAAAAATTCCCGGAGAGGGCGGTGGCGAGGCGCAGTTTGCGGTGATTTCGTTGCGTCAGGATGCGGTGGATACGCTCGCCGGTTTGCCTGCGGGCGCGCGCGCTG
>DATNJO010000162.1:0-2700 GCA_035603895.1 Pyrinomonadaceae bacterium | reverse complement strand
GATGACCGGCGTCAAACCGCCTGACGCTTTAACGCGCGCGGCGGCGTTGGTGAACGGCCAGCCGGACCCGTTGACTCCGGCAAGCGAGGCGAATCCCGCTGTGGCGCGCGACGTCGACGCCGTGTTGGCGAAGGCTATGGCGCAGAATCGCGAACAGCGTTACGCGACTGCGGCCGACATGCGCAAGGCGTTGCACGAGACCGATCAGGCAACAACTGTGGTGAATCGTGGAGAAGCGCAAACGGTTTTATTTCCGCCGCCCGCGAAGACTGCTGCTTCAGCGCCGACGCAAACTGTCATCGGGCAGAACACGGTTAAGACAGGTGAAACAACTGTTGTGCGGCCGGTCAACGCTGGACCGGGAAGACGAATGTTGCCGATCGCGATGTCGGCGGTCGCGCTATTGGTATTGGCGTGCGGTGTATTTGGTTTTTATATGTGGCAGAAGAAAGACGATCGCGGTGTGCACGTGACGAATGTAACGACCGCGTCGCCGTCGCCAGCCGCGAGTCCGGCGGTTGCGGAAGCAACAGCGACACCGGCGGACAATGATGAGGACAAACCGGACCAGGACGAGGAAGAGACCGCCACAGCTCCAAAAACAACGCCGAAGAAACAGGAGCGTGCTTCGCGCAACGACGAAGAGAAGCCGAATCCACATCGCGACGAACCGCGCGTGCGCGTTGAAGTACCGGCTGATGATGAGGACGACGAGCCGCCCAATGTACCCACGCCGCCAAATGCTGCGCGGGGTGGCGTAAAGGTTCGTCGACCGCAGACGAGAGTGTTGCCGGGCGGTGTAGTAATGCGGGTTTTGCCGGACGGTTCGCAGATAATCACCATGCGCGATGGCACGCGCGTCTACGTAGCGCCGGACGGCAAGCGGACGGTGGTCCCCCCGCGCGATCGTCCGAACCGCCGCCCGCCAGCTCCAACCCCATCGCCATAGCTAGACAGGATTTACATAATTCACAGGATTCAAAATTAATCCTGTTAATTCTGAAATCCTGTCCATTTCTCTTGAGGACTAACTAATGCGAAATACTAAAACTACTCGTGTCGTTTTTGCTTTGCTTGCCGTCTGCGCGCTGCTCGTGTTGCTGAGTCCCGCGGGAGTGGCGGTGCGTGCGAAGAATGAGCCACCGGTTCCCGCGAACGTCCGGTTAACTCCACCGGCTCCAGTTTTCAGCGATAAGGACCGCGTCGCGGAACTAATGCAGCGGCGCGAGCGTGTCGCCGAGAAAATCGGCCCGCAATCGTTCCTGGTTCTGTTCAGCACCGAACCACGCGTCTATGCCAACGACGTCGATTACCCGTATCGTCAGGAGAACAATCTTTATTACCTCACCAACCTGAAGCAAAAAGGCGCCACACTCGTCCTGCTCCCGGGCAACACAAAGATTCGCGAAATCCTTTTCCTGCCGCGCCGCAACGCACTTGCCGAAACGTGGACCGGCCACATGTACAGTCCGGAAGAAGCAAACCAACTCTCGGGCGTTCGCGAGATCTGGCAAGCCAGCGAGTTTGACTCGTTCATCAAAGCGCTGCGCAATCGGCAACCGTATCGCCCGAAGCCTGAAAACATCCTCATGTCGGATCTGCCGAAAGACATGCCGATGACTAACGAAAACAACGGCTTCACGGCGCTATTCGACGCGGCCGCCAAGAACGAAGCGGGAATGTATCTGCTCGTGCCCGGTTCCGGTGAGAGCCGCGAGTACAAACAAGAGCAACGTTTCGCTGCCGACTGGGCGCAGACCGCTTCCGGCTTCAGCGTGAAAAACGTGTGGCCGATTTTCTCGCAGATGCGTTTGGTGAAGTCGCCGATGGAACAGCGCATCCTGCAACACGCGATCGATATCAGCATCGAGGCGCATCAACGCGCGTGGGCCCTCGCCGGCGAGGCAAAGTGGGAATATGAAGTCGACGCGATCATGGCGTACACGTTCAAGCTGCGGAACGCCGACAACTGGGGCTATCCGGACATCGTCGGTTGTGGTCCAAACGCGACTACGCTGCACTACATCGAGTCGCAAGGCGCGGTGAAACCCGGCGAATTGCTGTTGATGGACGTCGGCGCTGAATACGATCACTACACCGCAGACGTCACGCGCACGTTTCCGGTGAACGGCAAGTTCAGTCCGGATCAAGCCGCACTCTATCAGATCGTTTACGACGCGCAGGAAGCGGTGGCACGCGCTTCGAAACCCGGCGCAACGTTGTCAGACGTGAGTCGCGCCGGTACGGAAGTCATCAAAGAAGGTCTCTTGAAAGTCGGGCTGATAACGGATCGCAGTTCGATGCAGCAGCACCGTTTGTGGTTCATGCACGGCACGTCGCACTGGTTGGGAATGAACGTGCACGACGTTGGTGGACCAGCGCAGATCGTGCCCGGCGTGGTTTTCACGAACGAGCCGGGAATCTACGTGCGGCCGGACGCGTTGGACCAGATGCCTCCGGGTTGGAAACAGGAAGACTGGGATAAATTTAAAGCCGCTGTTCGACCTGCTTTTGAAAAATACAAGGGGATTGGCGTCCGGATCGAGGATGACCTGCTGATTACGGCTGACGGTGTGAAGTGGATGACCGAGGCGTTGCCACGCAAGCTCAGCGAGATCGAAGACTTCATCGCGAAAGCTCGCCGGCAGTCGGAATAAAGCAATCCACAGATTACGCAGATTATTTTCTAAAAATGCTTTT
>DATNJO010000161.1:0-7633 GCA_035603895.1 Pyrinomonadaceae bacterium | reverse complement strand
ACTATTTTTCGCGCGCTGGCTGCCGACGTCCCACAGCGTTGCCATTCCATTCCAACCGGCAGTGCCCAGAACCTGTCCGTCAGAACTGAACGCGGCGTAGTAGATCGATTGTTGGCTTGCCCACGAGTTTTTCAAACGGCCAGTGGCCGTGTCCCAATTCATCACCTGACCGCTGCTGGTAATCGTCGTGACAGTCTTTGCGTCATTACTAAACGTGGCCAGCAGCACGTCCTCATCGTGCGAAAACTCGGCGATAACGTTTCCTGTCTGAGCGTCCCAAAGAGTCGCTTTGCGATCTCCACATGAGCTGATGATTGTTTTGCTGTCTGGACTGAAGGTTGATTTGAACAAGGGCACACTGCAAGCACGTGAAGAGAGCATGCGGGCCGTCCTGGTTTCCCACACGGTGACTTTGTTCTTGCCTGCGCTGTCGATCAAAAAAAGCTCGCCAGCCGGAGAGAACCTTTCAAAAACACTGGCGCTTCCCAGCGGCTTTTCGAGTTCGACAGACGACCTCAGGGTCATAGTCCTGAGATCGTAGAGCGAAAGAGACTTAAGGTTTGTCGAAATCAGCAACCGATTGTCAACCGGTGAAAAGGCGCGAGGAGACTGTCCTTCCGTTCCCTTTAGCTCAGCGATGAGTTTGCCATCGCGTGTGTCCCACAACTTCACTGGTCCACGTCCATCTCCCGAAGCGAGCAGTTGACCGTCAGCAGAAAGACGCAGCAAAGCACCGTCATTGATGGCGTCCGGCAGCACTGCGCGGCGTTGAACTGTGACCGCGGGATTTGAAAGTGAGACAAAGACGCCCGGGTGAGTCCGGGCGTCTGAAGGAAAAGACACGGAGGCATAGACTACCAAAACTGCAAAGCCAAACTTCCGATTGAGTCCCACGCGCATTTACTAGCGCAATATATACCCCCGAATACTGAATCCCGTTAAGGCAAAAAGCTTGTATCCGCTGCCAATCAACGGCCTGCCGCCGGAGCGCGCTGAGAAAGCAACGTCGAGTAGATGAACCATCGGCGCGTGGCTCAGCAGATGTCTAACTAATGCCCTGTCAGATAGGCGACGCATGACCCGGTGTTCGTGCGCATTGATCAAGTTGTTGTCTTCCAGATCTCCAAGCATCCGCCCGTCAATGTCGTGGCGCATAAAGCCGGTATCCATATCATCGATGGGCGGCGGCACATCTTTGAACTTGTGGTTATCATCGTCCCACTTCTTGTCATTTGGATTCCCCGGCCCGCCGTAAATTCCATAGAACGGAATGAAGATCTCTTTCAGTTGACGGCTAAGGTTATCGGCAAAGCGATTGTACCCGTCTTTCAGTCCCTTCCAGACCGAGTCGATGAGGTTTTTTCCTTTGAAGAGTGCATCCTGCACGCCGGAGACAATCGGATCGATCACCTGCGACAGCGCCGATCCGCCAATCGCCAGCCCGATCATGGCCCCGAAGTCTCGCCAGTGCCCCTCCAGTAAAGCACCCCATAGTTGTAATTGCGATGCGATGTCCGCAGCAAAGTTGTAGATCCTTACCGTCCACTCGACGACTGTCGCGAGTAATCCATGGAGTCCCGGCAAGATGAAACCGAGAATGAACACGCCGATTCTCACCCAACGATTGTTCAGGATTCGCGACATCGCTCTCCCGACCGCGCTGAGAATCTTGCCGATACCCACAAAGAGTTTCTTAAGCCAGCTAAAGAAACCCAAACCGCTCGGGTCTGTATGGTTAACTGGATCGTTGGTGCAGTAAGCGTACAGGTTCAGAGTTTGTGGGCTCTGAAGATCGGTAGACTTCATACCGATCGGATCGACCTGCATAAACCGTCCCTGATACCAGTCGTAATGACGATTTACGGCGTAGTCGAGTTGGGTTGTGTTGCTGCGCTCGTAGGTTGTGAACCGGCGAGCAGTGGCGCCGGTTGATTCAGCCGCCAGCGCCGTGCCGAAAGGCAGGTTCACTTGTTCGTATGAAGTACCGGTAGCAGGATTTGAAACGACCCGCGTGCCGAGCTGATCCGGGTGATGGTATTCAACCAACTCTCCGCCGCTACCGTTCGGTGTCACGATCGACAGCAGGCGCGCGCCCAGATAAACGTAGCTTCTGGCCCACGTCGGAATCACGCCCGCACCGCTTTCGGTGAACTCCGCCACCGTGCTGCCGCCATCGCCGACGAAGTAAGTGCGCGCGCCGCTTTCTTCAACCATCAACCGTTCGTTGGTGTCGCCGTAAGTGTAAGTCGACAACACGGTCGCGTTGTCGTCAGTCTTTACGTTCACCAGACGATTGGCCGCATCGTACTTGTACCGGCGGGAAGTGCTGGTGCTGCCCGGCACCAACGCGCGGACCTGATTGCCGGCAGCGTCATAAGCAAAGCCGCTAGTCGTGATGCGATTCGAGGCGGCGTCGTACGACATTGAAGCGTGCCCGTCGCGCGAGATCTGCGACGATGTATTCCACGCAGCCTTTAGTGAATCACGAAGCTCCTGAATGTGGGCCGCTTTGATGAGGAAGTTCGCGGCGAGCCCGGGATCTGTGTAGACCGTGGCGCTCAATCCCAGTGCCGTTCTAGCTTGCTCGAGCCGCGTGCGCATCTCGGTGATGTGCGACGCTTTGATTTGAACGCCGTTCGCGACTGTCTCCGCCCAGGTTACTGTCGCCAAACCGGCGCGCACCCGAAGAAGATTAATCGCATCACGAAGCTCGTTGACGTGGATGGCTTTCATCTGCGTCACACCCACTGTCAACGGATCGTCGGTGAATGTCGGCGGTCCACCTTGAGGCAGGGGAGCCGGAGTGTTTGCAGCGGGCGTGCTCGAGTTTTCGCCCCACAGTTTCAGTGGCGAATCGGATACCGACCTGGTGTCGTCATTCAGATACGGCGGCGGTTCGAAAGTGTTTTTAGCGAGGAGCGCTTCTGCGCGAGGACCAACACCACGTTCGTACTTTGCGGAAAAACCGCTAGCGGAAACGGCAGTGCGGTTACCCCAGCGATCGTAAGTGTAGGTTTGTGTCCAGATCGGCGCGACTGACGGACCACCGGTAGCCTGCACCAATCTTCCCAGAGCGTCGTAGTTGTAACCGCGATCCTTGTTGTGATTCAGGTTGTTGAGGATCTTCTTTAGTTGGCCCGTGCGTTTTCCATTTGCGTCAGCGTAGTTGTACGAAAGGTTGAGCAGCGTTGTGGCGCCGCGCGCTACCGTCTGACTATCGAGGAAGCCCGACACCGAGTTGTAATTGTAAGCTTCGGCGATCTGATTTGGTCCAGTGCCAACGTTGAGCGAAGTCGTACTACTGGCAGCGTTGTAAGTAATGCTTGACGCTTGCGACTGGCCGTCGTAAGTCACTCCAGTCACGCGGCTCGCGACGTCGTAATCATGATGCACCGTCTTGCGCGGCGCGCCGCCGTTGCCTGTCTGAGCGGGATAGATCACGTTCTTGATGCGGTCCAACGAATCGTAAATGTAATCCGTGACGAACGGATAAGAACTGCGGCTGGTCAACGTCAATGTCCTGGAGCTGATTCTTCCCTCCGGATCGTAGGTGTAGCTTTCAGTACTGACACTGGCGGTCGCGATACTACTGACCTGTGTCACGTCGCGAAGCTGCGCTCCGGTATCTTTAGTGCGATAGCCGTAGGTAACCGTCGCCGCGGACGCGATCGGATTCGACGTATCGCCAAACCCGGTCGTGTTCCAGGAAATCGATTGCAGCCGGTTTAGTGGATCGTTATTGAACGTGTAAATGGTCTTGACGCCTCGCGCGTCGGTGCGCGACGTCATGTTGGAACGTTCGTCGTAAGTGAAGACGTCGCTCCAGGTGCCGGCGCCAACGTAAGTACCGGCATCGTTGAGTGTGGCGCTGGCTTCAGCCAACTTTTGCGCAGTCAGACGATTCAGCGAATCGTATTTGAAACTCCTCGATTGCTGCGGGCCCTGATTGATCAGCGTCATGTTGCCGAGCACGTTATAGCTGTACGTGGTAACGAGACCATTGGTCGCCACTGAACCGTTGCCGTTTGGATCCGGCTCTACAACCTCGACGAGACGGCCACTCGCATCCGTACGTGCCCAACGTTCACGGCCCCACGCATCCTGCACGCGCATGGTTTCACCGGGACTGCTCGACGCGGCACTCGGACGCGACGGTTCGTTGTAGAAGCGCTGCGTTGCGCTGCCGTCAGGAGTGGTGACGGTTTTCGTGCGGCCAATTGCGTCGTACGTGGTGGTGGTCGATTGCGGGGTCTCACCCGTGCGATATGGACGGGTCTGTTGCGTTATCTGGCCCATATTGTCGTAGACGGTATCGACGATATCCCAGACCCCGCCCACGCCCAACGCCTTCTCCTGGCGGACCGCGCCACGGCCATTCATCAGCTTCACATTCTGATCGGCCACACCGCCGCCATCAGCCGACGCCAGATAACTGGTCGTGGTAACACTCAGCCCCGCGTCGTTATATGTGTAATCGATGTGCGCTCCGGTGGTAGAGATAGAACTAATCGGACGTAACGTGTTCGGGTCGTAACTCGTCGACGACGGGTTGCCATTGGCATTGGTTCCGCCGGTCGCGAGACCTGTATTCAGATCGTAAACGGTACTCGTGGTTACCTGCGCGAAGGCGTTACTGTCGGAGCCACGCGTTTTAGTCGTTGCGTAGGCGAATTGCGAGTTGATGTTGTAGCCGAAAGTAGTCTGTTCGCCCGCGATGATCGACTTCTTCACCATGTTGCCGGTGATGTCGTAACGGCGCGACTCGACGATTGCGCCGGTGAGATTTGTGCCGTCGGCGTAAGTAGTCACTGAGGTGACGTTGCCGCGGTAATCGGTGGCTGCGTTGTAAGCAGTGACCCAATAACAGTTCCACTGAAGACACTCGATCTGCCACTGGTCCCACACGTTGCAATCACACTGCTCCGATTGCGGCGCGTAAGGATTGTGAGTGTCGAAGTGCATCCCCACGTTCGGCGCGTCCTGGAGCGTTTGCCCGTCGTATTGATATTCGACCCGCGACTGCCTGACGCCGCTGGCATTGAGAACGTCCACTACGAGCGGAAGGCTGAAGATGTGCCGATTGGTGTAATTCGCGCTGTTCTGATACGTGCTGGTCGTCTTACGCAAGAGCGTCGTGCCGCCGTAGTCGTAATCGCGAATCTCGGTTACCTGGTTGTAGACAGATCCGTAGCTGAACTCAGTTGCGATCATCTGTCCGCGTTCGTCGGTCTTTTCCACACGCGTGACGCGCGGTGAGTCGTAAGCGCCACCAACCCACGTCGAATGACTCATCAGCAGCGGCTGCCCGTCGGTCACGTACGTCTCCTCGTGATAGACGACTCCATCAATCGCCGTGTTCGGCGCGTTGTAAGCAAGTTGCTTCAACTTCGTGCCGTTAGGCCGGGTGATGACGGTCATGCGCGGATTGTCGTTTTCGTGGATGTCGTAGAGGGTGGTCGCTGTGTCGAAGTTGGTTCCGTCACGAGTCCAGCGTTCGGTTGAACTGCCGTAAGTAGGCGCGTCATTCAGAGTGCTATTTGGCGTGAGCGGGTATTCGTAAGTTTGTTCGCGCGTGACTGAGCCCATCGTCACGGTGCCCATGTCGGTGAGCGACGATGCAGAGAAACCCATGTTTCGGGCTTCAACCACCTTGGCGAGCATGCCGTAACTGGAATAGGAATCGGAATCGTTGAGCCAGAAGCCGGTGCTCGTGCCGGGATAATAGATCGCGTCGACCACCCACGGGCTCGGCTCTCTCGTGGAAATGGTAAGCGTGTTGACGAAGCCCGGGTTCAACGTCAGTTGCTTATAGTGAAAACGAACGAGGGTACGCGTACCCGAAGCGAGAGCGGGCGCAGTAATCGCCGTGAGCAGGTTGTTGGAGTTGTAATAGAAATTAAGCACACGGCCCACAGTGTCAGTTACTGTTTGAATGCGTGGACCACTGTTGTTGACGTAAGTGATGCTGATGAAATTTCCCTGCGCATCTACGATCGACGTCGGGAAAACTCCACCACCGGATGTGGAATGTGCGCCGTAAGTGATCACACTGCCGTTCGGTAGCTTCGCTTCGGCAAACGTGATGACTCCATTGGTGCCGGTTGTGTACGTGTAATCGATTAAAGAGCCGTCGGTCGTGTGAAACGTGCCGATAGTGCCCCAATTGAAAAACTGAATACTGCCGTTGAAGCTGTGCCGGGTGCCGTCGGCGTCGACGAGCATGCAGCCGGCGTTAATGCTCAGCGCCAGCATCTTGCCGAAGCCGAGCGAGAATCCGGGCGCCGGCCAACCGCGATCGTTGTCGTAACTGATTTGGTTGTTGGCCTTGTTCCACAGACGCGCGTTATAGACCGCGGTGAGTGAGACGTTTACTCCGCGTCCCGTCGTGCTGTAAATCGGTGCAACAAACTGAAAGTTGCCGCTGCCCGCGCCACCGTCCATCGGGCCGGTTGGTGGATCACCGACGGAGTTGCCAGGATCGTCGGCCGACCAGTAGTTGCTGCCATCCCAACCGTCGTTAGGCAGCATTGCAGGCGTGGGCGCTTTCGCCGTGCTTGCGTGCGCTTTCCGGGTGGCGCCACGGCGACCATTTCTCGCCAAACCTTTTTGCGAGCGCTGTGACTCCTGGGTGGAACCAACCTCGACCGAGGGAATGTCACGTGAGGAAACTTGAACTGTTCGAGTAGGAGTCGCGTTCAGGTCTTTCCGCGGAGTTGCGCGTACGGTGACGCCGGTTTCTGCCGTGAAACCCCTGACGCGTGCAGTAACAATGAACGAGCCTGGCGTCATCGCTTCGAAGTCGCCTTGCTGTGTTACACGTACACGCCTCCCGGGCGTGGATCCTTCTCCTTGTGCGCTCCAGACAACCCTGCTGGCGGCGACTGGATTGTCATCACTGTCGTAGGCGACCGCGGCAAATCTGACGCGATCGCTGAGATCGACGTTCACGTCTTTGGGAAAGATCTCGAGCCGGGCTATACGAGAGTCGCGCTCAGCTTGCGACTCCTGCCGTTTCTCCTCGCCACGCCTCCGCCCTTGCAACAACATTCCGAGACTGCTCTGGTGATACCAGAGCATGAGATTCAGGGCTACTTCGTCCTTGACCATTAACAGTGTCTGTGGCGCCGTGGGAGTGGAACTCACCAATAAAGACAGCATCAAGGTCATTGAAAGCATTGCGGAAAGGACGGAGGACATGGTCACTGCTCCTTGAGACTACGGGCGTTACAGTCGCATGTTTACTCGTTCGCGTTATTACCGATCGCTCAGTACGAGAGGTTACTGAAGACTCAGCAACACGAGGATCTCGCCAGTGCCCTGGGCCAACGGTTCAAGCGCTTTACCAATCAACGTCCCGGGTCGATGCATACGCACACCAGCAAACTCCACCGGCACCGACTTCATAGCCACGCCGGCTTTTTCACTGGTCACCAGCAGATCGCCGATCTGAATTGGACCATTGGTCGCATCTACCTTCACTTTCACACGGCCGGTGGTCGCTACCAGCACGCGCCCTTCACCTGCTTCACCCAGCTCTAGTCCAGGCTGCCGCGAGATAACTCCGGCAACGCGACTGTCGTAAGCCTCGTGCGAAGCAATCACCTGATTCGATTTCGCTGGATCGAGAATCACG
>DATNJO010000160.1:0-22789 GCA_035603895.1 Pyrinomonadaceae bacterium | reverse complement strand
GTGTCGGTGTCGGTGTCGGCGTTGGAGTTGGAGTTGGCGTCGGCGAAACGGCTGGCGACGGAGTGGGGGTGGGCATTTGCGTCGGAGTTGGATAAGGGGTACCCGACGAATCCGGGAGGACATCACCCGAGACACTCTGGTTGTAGTTCACGTCGGGAACCGACGTATCGTGAAATATTTCGGAATCGATCGTGACGTCGCCCGAGCCGGTGATGTTCACGTTCGCCGAGCCGGCTTCGTTGCTAAAGCCCACTGAAATTTCCGAAGGAACGCGGCCGCGCCAGTCAAACGTGATCGTCTTCAGTTCCGTGATGAAAGTGACGTTGTTTTCCAGCGGAAACGTTTGTGTTGTGACCACCCCGTCAGCGCCAAAATCCATCGTCACGCTGTACGTACCCGTCGTGACCATCTGCACCGACGACTGACCGTGACGACGCACAGCGTCGGCGCGAGCGCGTTCGACATACGCTGCAAACTGGCGAGTAGCGTTTGACAGTCGCATCGAACCGCGCGCGCGCGTGACGCCCATCACTGCGATAGCAGCGACAACAGAAATGACAGCCAGCGTGATCAGCAACTGCACGAGGCTGAAGCCACGCTGGCTTGCGCGAATAGATTTGGGTGTGTGTTCTTTCATGGCGATCACATGGTGGGGATGAGCGGCAGCGTGTGGAGAAACGCCCGGTCAGATGAGACCGCCAGTTGGTGTTTCGCCGTGCTGAGAGTCACGGGAAGAGAAAAAAGTGAACTCGTGCAAATCCCTGCACTCTGGTCCACCTGGCTGGTAAGTTGGACCAGAGTTGGGAGACTACTGCACGAACTGTTCCACAACGAGGAAGTTACTTCAGATCGTCGAGTTGCAGGCCGATTGGTTCGGCGCCAGCGCCTTTTAGACCATCCATCACCGCCATGATTCGTCCATACGGCATGTTGCGTGGGGCTTTGATGAAGACTGTCTTTTCGACGCGTAATCGGTCAGGCAAGTCAAAACGGTCGCGCATGTCGTCACGATAGACCTTGTTTCGCGTGCGCTCCTCAAAAAGTGCGACCAGTTTGACGTTCAGCTTAGAGGGATCGTCAACAGTGCCCATTTCTGTCAGTGCGTTGAGACGTAAAGTGTTATCCGGCTCGATTGTTACTACTAAGGTACGTTGATTTGGTTCGAACTTCGCCAAGTTTTGTTGCGGCTCGGCCGGGAGTTTGGCAGTGAAGCGGCTGGGCCGCAGGGGTGAGGCGACCATGAAGATAATCAACAAGACGAGCAGTACGTCGATGAGCGGCGTAACGTTGATATCAGGTGGAGGCGTTCTGCTTTTCATGGCGTCTTAGACAATGCGACGCCGAAAAGGTTCCCGGGATTCTTATCTGGTGTTGCCGCGTGGAAAGAGGACGCGATCGGGAGCGGCGTTAAGTTTCGTCAACAGATCCTCGATCAGCCGCGTCTTCACGCGTCCGGCTTCTTTAGGATGGACCAGGTAACGAACGATCGCTTCCAGCCACGTGTTTTCGCTGATACGAAACATCACGACCGGACGCTCCTGTACTTCGAGTTGGTTCACCGGCGTTTGGGCCAACAGCTCGCGAAACACGCGCACCTGCTTCATCATCGCTTCGCCGACTTCCTTCTCGGCCACCTCGCGCATAGTCGCGGCCACGAACGCCAAATCGGAATCGTAAGCAACCTGAAACTTGATCTCGTTCCAGATGTACGGAAAGAGCGGCCACGTGTAGTTGTAGACCGGCGTACTCAGAACGTTTGAATTGGGAAACTTGATTACGCGCCCCGTCGGATGTTCCGTGGAGAGATACTCACCGCCAAACTCCCACAACGTCGTGTCGAGATAACCGACGTCGATCACGTCGCCATGCGCGGCGCCAATCTGGATGCGATCGCCGACACGGTACGGCTCGCGCACCAGAATGTAGATCCAGCCGATGAAGCTCGTAATGGGTGTTTGCAGTGCGAAGCCAAGAATCAGCGAAAGCAGGCCAAGTGAAACAACAGCGGTGTACCAGTTTTGAAAGAGGATCGTGAGAATGAACAACGCCGTGACCAACCACACAATCAAGCGCATGACTCGCTTAAGGTTGTACTTGTAAACGGCGTCTTTGACTCGTCCAACAAAATACACGTCGAGCAGCCGCAGCGCGATCAAACAGACAATTATCACCGCGACGGCGAGAATCAGTTTTGCCAGAAGCGGATACTGTTCGAGGAAATTCGGAAGCCTCGAGCGCAGCAGTTGGTACACGACACCGAGACCGAACAACAGCGTGACGTGCGTGCCGATGAGCAACTTGTCGCGCGTACGCGTCGGTGGACGCTTCGCCTTCTCTGTCGGCGACGCCTGCTTCAACGCGCGTTGCACGTGCGCGTCCTTCTTGATCTCTTCGACTTTGCTTTCGAGTTCTTCTTTCAATTGGTTTCCTTGAGGCCCTCCATCACGGCGCGTGCGACGGTGGGGATGATCTCGCGTTCGTTGGCGTGTTCGGTGGTAAACGTGGCCAGCACGAACTTCTGACCGTCTGGCAGCTCGATGTAAGCAACGTCGTGACGCGTGGTGCTGGTCCAGCCAGCCTTGGACCACAAACGTGCGCCGTTAATGTCTTTCAAAGCGATGCCGGTAAAGCCGTGTCCCTGGTCGTCGCCGTCGTTGCTCGTGCCGGCGTACTCGCGCTTTAGGAGATCCATCATCATCGCCGTGCGTGCGGGGTTCCCAGCTTTGCCGGTCACGATCTCCATCATCAAACGCGCAGTGGCGTCGGTGGTTAATTTGTTGCGATTCTCGCCGTTCGGCCCGCGCGAGATGCGCTCGCGCCCGTAAGCGTCTTCGCAAAACGTCTTCTGGTTGACGTTGATGTTCGTATAGCCGAGCCCGGAGAAGTAACGATTCACTGCATTGCGTTTGTACTGCCACTCTTCCATCTCTTTCGGCGGCAACTCGAAACCGGCGGTCGTTTGCGTCAACACGTCGACGACGTATTGCGTGGCTTCGTTTGACGAGTCGACGATCATGTCGCGCAAGGCACGCGTCAACTCGGGCGTCAGGTCGATTTTCTTATCCTCGAGCCAGCGATGGGCGGCGACGAGGTAAAAGAGCTTCACGACGCTGGCTGGATAAATGCGTTCGTTGCCGCGAAAACTCGCGGTCACCGGGCGTTGTGGATCGCGCAAGTCGATCAAAGTGATCGAGAGCTGCTTTTCTTCCAGTTTCTTGTCGGCGAAACGTTCGAGCGTGGTTTTAGCTGCACGGTCCAACACGTCCTGCAAAGAAGGCTTCGGTTTCTGTTGGGCCAAAGCGGAAAGCGATAAAAGCAAAATCAGGCAGAAAGGGATTATTTGTTTGCTTCCGTTCATAGCGACACTATAATCTGTCACCCCTGTGCAGAACCACACTGACGAAGGCCTGGTCCGAGGTATCCGCAGCTGGGACCTAGTCGCGATCGCAATCAACGGCATCATCGGCGCGGGAATTTTTGGACTCCCTTCCAAAGTCTATTCGCTAATCGGCACCTACAGCATCATCGCGTTTATTGCTTGTGCGCTGGTCGTCGCGCTGATCATCGTGTGCTTCGCCGAGGTCGGCAGCCGTTTTGACGACACGGGTGGACCATATCTTTATGCACGCGAAGCGTTCAATCCGGCGGTCGCGTTTGAGATCGGCTGGCTGATCTGGCTCGCACGCGTCACGGCATTCGCAGCCAATTGCAATCTGCTTATCAATTACGTCGCTTACTTCTGGAACTCAGCGACAGATACTTTCTGGCGTGCATTCGTCATAATTTCTGTCGTCACCGTACTCGCATTAATAAACCTCCTCGGTATCAGGCAGGCTGCAATTGTTAGTAACGTCTTCACAGTGGGGAAACTTGTGCCGATCATCATCTTCGTCGGCGCCGGACTGTTCTTTCTCAACCCGCAGGCATTCGCGCTTGGTGCGGCACCTGAAACCGGCAAGTTCTCGCAATCGGTTTTATTGCTGGTCTACGCGTTTACCGGGTTTGAAATGGCAACGATCCCGGCGGGTGAAGTACGCGAAGCGAAGAAGAATATGCCGCGCGCGTTGATGATCGCGATCCTCGTCGTCGCGGTGCTCTATATTTTGATTCAAATTGTGTGCGTCGGGACGCTGCCGGGTTTAGGGCAATCGCAGAAGCCGTTGGCCGATGCGGGTACACAGTTTCTCGGCACAGCCGGTGGCGCAATTATCTCGGCGGGCGCGATCATCTCGATTACAGGCAACCTGAACATACTGCTGTTGTCAGGTTCGCGACTGCCCTTTGCGATGGCGGAGCAGAAACAACTGCCCGCATTCATCGGCAACGTTCACCGATCGTTCTTCACGCCTTACGTGTCTATCTTGCTCACCGCGGGACTGATGCTCTTTCTCACTTTGAAGAGTTCATTCGTCGCTGCGCTTACGATCAGCACGATCGCGCGGCTCGTGACTTACGGAGCGACCTGCATTTCATTACCGGTCTTTCGCCATCGCAAAGATGCACCACCACCTGCTTTTCGATTACCGGGCGGGACGATCGTCGCGGTGCTTTCTGTAGGACTGATCGTCTGGCTGTTGTGGCACAGTACAGCGGCGGAGGCTAAAGCCAGCGCATGGGCGGCCGGCGTCGGTCTTCTGATCTACGTTGCCTACTGGCTCTATTCCCGATCGCGTTCTTCGTAAACCACGCGGCCGTCGACCATCGTGAGGACGACTTTCACGTTTTCGATCTCTGTCGGATCGATCTTGAAGATGTCGCGCGACAACAACACGAGGTCAGCAAGTTTGCCGGTAGTGATGGTTCCCTTCACGTTCTCCTGAAACTCCGCGTACGCCGAACCGGCCGTGTAAGCGCGCACGGTTTCCTCGACCGAGATTTTCTGTTCCGGCACCCAGCCTTTTGAGTTCTTGCCGTCGATGGTGCGGCGCGTCACGGCGGCATAGATAGTCAATATCGGATTGAGCGGCGCGACAGTCCAGTCAGTGCCAAAAGCGAGGGTCGCACCGGCGTCGAGCAGCGAACGAAACGCGTAAGTGGTCTTCGCGCGTTCTTTGCCAATGCGTTTCTCGGCCCAACGTCCATCGTCGATCGCGTGATACGGCTGCATCGACGCGATCACTTGATCGCGTGCGAAGCGAGGGATGTCCTGCGGGCGCAGATGTTGTGCGTGCTCGATGCGAAAACGTCGATCACGTTGACCGTTCTCACGTTCGACGTGTTCGTAGAGACTCAGGATCAGATCGTTGGCCCGGTCACCGATCGCGTGAATCATGATTTGCAAACCGGCGCGATCCGCTTCCGTGACGCGTTTGAGCATCTCACCTTCGGGATACATTTCGTCGCCTGCGATTCCGCTCGTCGACGGATCGTCGCGATAAGGTTCGTAGAAAAGCGCGGTCGTCGAGCCCAAACTGCCGTCGGAGAAACCTTTCAAACCACCGACGCGAAGCATCTCGCTGCCGAAATGCGCACGCACGCCGGTGCGGGCCAAACGCTCCCACTGCGGTAACGGAGCGACCGCATAAATTCGCGTCTTTAGTTCACCGCGATCGAGGAGCGCCTGATAGATGCCGACGTCGGTACTGGCGGATACGTCTTGAACACTGGTGACACCGAGTTTCGCGGCGTAGTTTGAGGCTGCACGCGCCGCGGCCAGCTTCTCGTCAAAGCTTGCCTCCGGAATTACCTTCCAGACAAAACTTTGCGCCGCATCCTTGAGCACGCCAGTCGGCTCGCCTGATTTGTCGCGCACAATGACGCCGCCGGGCGGATCGGGGGTTTGACGCGTGACGCCAGCGAGCTTCAGTGCGAGGCTGTTCGCCAACGCCATGTGACCGTCGAGCCGGCTAACGAAAACTGGAGTATCGGAAGTAAAGCTGTCAATCAGTTCTTTTGTGGGAAGCTTGGCGTCAGACCAGCGCTCGTGATCCCAGTCGCCGCCGGTGACCCAACGCCCTTTCGGCAGCTTCTTAGCAAACGTCTTGATGCGCGCCGCAAACTCCTGCGGCGAATCCGCGTCGCGCAGATCGACACTCGAGAGCTGAAAGCCACCGCTCATGAAATGTGTATGCGCATCGTTGAATCCAGGCAGCAGCAAACGCTTCTTCGCGTCGATGGTGCGCGTGGTTGGACCAGCGAGTTTCTTGATGTCTTTGGTCGCACCCACCGCAACAATCCGATTAGCATAGATCGCGACGGCTTCAGCGGTTGGTTGCGTCTTGTCCATCGTGTGGACGACGGCGTTGATGATGATCGTGTCGGCTACGAGCGCGGGTTTGTCAGCGTGAACGGGAAGAGTCATAAGAGTTAAAGCTGCGATCAAAACCAGTAGGGGTGTGGTTTTCATAAGCGGTAGATTGTACACTGTCATCAATCTCGGCGTGGATCAACTAACCCAAAATCTGGCCGCGATCGTCGGCCGCGAAAACGTACTTTCCAAGGCTGACGAGCTGCTGGTGTACGAGTGCGACGGCCTGCCGCAACACAAACATCGCCCGCGCGCGGTCGTTTTTCCTTCTTCGACTGAGGAGACCTCGGCGATCATGCGCGAGCTCGCGCGCGCTGAAGTTTCTTTCACGCCACGCGGCGCGGGAACAGGACTTTCCGGCGGCGCCCTCGCGCTCAATTCAGGCGTGGTGATCGAGTTTGCGCGTATGCGCAAAATACTGCGCATCGACGCTGAGAACCGTCTGGCGATTGTGCAACCGGGCGTGGTGAATCTTCATGTATCGCGCGCGGCGTTGCCTTACGGTTTGTATTACGTGCCGGATCCGTCGAGTCAGCCGAGTTGTACGATCGGCGGCAACATCGCCGAGAGTGCGGGCGGTATTCATTGTTTGAAGTACGGCACCACAACAGATCATGTGATTGGTTGCCGCGTCGTGCTTGCTGGTGGCGAGGTCGTCGATCTTGGATTGGATTCCGCGGGCTACGACTTGCTCGGCGTCTTCATCGGTTCCGAAGGAACCTTTGGTATCACCACTGAAGCAACGCTGAAGTTGAGCCAGATTCCTCCGGCGGTGCGAACGCTGCTCGCGGAGTTTGGTGAGGTCGACGATGCGAGTCACGCAGTGTCGGCGATCATCGCAGCGGGAGTGATGCCTGCCGCACTGGAGATGATGGACCGTGAGATCATTCGCGCGGTCGAGGCGAGTGTGTTTGCGGCCGGACTGCCGCCTGACGCGGGCGCTGCGCTGTTGATCGAGTTGGACGGAATCGAAGCCGGACTCGATGACGAAGCTCGCAAGGTAACGAGCATTTGCATGGAGTACGGCGCGCGCAACTGCCGTCTCGCCCACGACGAAACGGAGCGTAAGAAACTCTGGGCCGCGCGCAAGGGCGCATTTGGTGCGATTGGCCGCATCTCACCCGATTCGATGATCCAGGATGCGGTCGTTCCGCGTTCGCGGCTGCCTGAAGTTTTGCGCGCGGCGTATGAGATCGCGGCGCGGAATCAGTTGCGCATCGCAAACGTGTTTCACGCTGGCGACGGCAATCTGCATCCGTTGATCTGTTTCGACTCTCGCTTTGAAGATCAGGTGCGTCGAGTTAAAGAAGCCGGGCGCGAGTTGATGGAAGTTTGTGTTGCGGCTGGCGGCACGATCACGGGCGAGCACGGCGTCGGCCTGGACAAACGCGAACTCCTTCCACTCGTCTTTTCCGAAGCCGACATGAACGCGATGCTCAGCGTACGCGCCGCCTTCGATCCTCTGGGCCTCTGCAACCCCGGCAAAATAATCCCCATGCTCCGCGGCTGCGGCGAAGCGAAAGCAATTGCCACGGATGACACGGAAACCACGGACATGTTTTTACCTCACTTACAAGCACAGCGTCCTGATATCAGCCTTCAAACGTCCGTGAAATCCGTATCATCCGTGTCATCGGTGGCTCCAACCTCCACGGAAGAACTAGCCGAGATAATGAAACGCGCTGCGGCCGAGCGTTGGACCGTTGCACCCGTGGGTGGGGAGACCTTACTCCACAATCCTTCTACCAACCTCGTTGTCGACACCAGCCGTCTCGATCGAATAGTCGAACACGAACCAGCGGATCTGATCGCGATAGCGCAAGCCGGTGTGACGCTCTCCGCTTTCAACCAAAAACTTTCCGAAAACGGCCAATGGTTACCGCTCGATCCTCCCGACGACGGTCGCGCCACGCTCGGCGGCGTTGTCGCCACCGGCTTGGGCGGCGCACAACAATTCGGCTACGGCCGCCCACGCGGATCGGTGATCGGTATGACGGTTGTTCTCGCCAACGGCAACGTCATCAAAGCCGGCGGCCGCGTGGTGAAAAACGTCGCAGGTTACGATCTGTGCAAACTGTTTACCGGCAGCTACGGCACGCTCGGCATCATCACCGAACTAACATTCAAACTCCGCCCACGTCCCGCACGCGAAGCCACCATCATCGGTACAGGTTCAATCGTCAAACTGCTTTCGGCCGGTCAAACACTCGTGGACGCGAGGCTCTTTCCTGTGGCAGTCGAGTTGGTATCATCGGCTTTCAGCCAGCGGATCGGGACCGTTAGCGACGAAGCCACGTTGCTGGTTCGCTTCGCCGGCAACGAAAGCGGCGTCGCGTATCAAGTCGAACAAGCGTTGTTACATCTGAAGAACGCGGCCGTTAAATCAACCGAGGTGCTGGATGACGATGCGCAACTCTGGCAGTCGGTCGCTGCGTTGCCAACAAAAGAACAGCCGTCTTTTGCCACCGGCGTACTACCGACACAACTGGCAGATTCCATCAGTTCGATTCGCGATGAGTCGCTGTGGCAAGCGGGCGTCGCCGACGGCCGCATCCGAATAATGAACCGGCCACCCGAACACACGTCACCAGACCGTCTCGGCCAACGAGTGAAGCAACAACTCGATCCCTTCAACCTTTTTAGAGGACACGAACATGAACACGGTGCGTAAGCTCGGACACATTCTCTTAGTCCTGATCTTCATTAGCGCTTCTGTCCCCGCACGCGAACCAGTGCGTGGCAAACGCGGCATGGTCGCCTCTACTAACGAAGTCGCCTCGCAGGTTGGTGTCGAAATCATGAAACGCGGCGGCAACGCCGTCGACGCCGCGATCGCCGTCGCGTTTGCGCTGCAAGTCACGCATCCTGCTGCCGGCAATCTCGGCGGCGGCGGGTTCATGATGATCCGATTGAAAGACGGCCGCACCACAGCAATCGACTATCGCGAGATGGCTCCGGCCGCTGCTCATCGCAACGTTTATCTCGACAAGAACGGAAACCTGATCGAAGGCGAAGGCGGTTCGCTCGTCGGCTATCGCGCGGCCGGCGTGCCCGGCACCGTACGCGGCATGGAGCTCGCGCTGAAAAAATACGGCTCCGGCAAACTGACGTGGAACCAGCTCGTCGAACCCGCGCGCCGCCTCGCTGCTACCGGCTTCGTAGTTACGCATGAGCTCGCGCGTTCGCTGTTTGGGAATCGGGAATATCTCTCGAAGTACGCGGAGACAAACCGAATCTATTTGCGCAACGGCAGGTTCTACGGCGAGGGCGAACTCTTCCGCCAACCCGAGCTCGCCGCGACCTTTTCGCGTCTGCAACGCTTTGGTCCAAATGAGTTTTACACAGGCGAAACCGCGCGACTCATCGTTGCGGACATGAAACGAAACAAGGGGCTCATGACGTTGGACGATCTGCGCGGTTATGTTGCTAAAGAACGTGCGCCTGTGCGCGGCAACTATCGCGGTTACGAGATCATTTCGATGCCGCCACCGTCTTCGGGCGGCGCCGTGTTGGTCCAGATGCTCAACATTCTCGAAGGCTTCGACCTCAGCAAACTCGACGCGTCGTCGTCGGAGCGTTATCACCTGATGGCTGAAGCGATGCGCCGCGCGTTTGCCGATCGCGCTGAGTACATGGGCGACAGTGACTTCGTGAAAGTTCCGATCGCGGGCTTGATCGATAAAGGGTACGCCGAGAAGTTGCGCTCGACCATCAGCACCGAGCGCGCGTCGAGTAGTACTGACGTGCGTGCGGGTCGTCCGGCCGGTTACGAATCAGAAGACACGACGCATTTCACGGTCGTCGATGGCGAAGGCAACGCCGTCTCCAACACTTACACGCTGAACAATTCCTACGGCTCAGCCGCGATGGCGAAAGGCACCGGCATTCTGCTCAACGACGAAATGGACGACTTCGCCGCGAAGCCCGGCACCCCAAACATGTACGGCTTGATTCAGGGCGAGCGCAACGCAGTCGCGCCGAAGAAACGCCCATTGTCTGCCATGACGCCAACGATCGTATTACGCAAGGATGGGAGTTTGTGGTTCACGGTCGGCAGTCCCGGTGGTCCAACGATCATCAACACCGTGCTGTGCATCATCACCAACGTAATCGACTACGAGATGAACATCCAGGAAGCGATCGACGCGCCGCGGATTCATCACCAGTGGTTGCCGGATGAACTCGTCGGCGAACCATCCGGCTTCTCGAGCGACACGCAGCGCGCGTTGACCTCGCGCGGGCACACGCTCGGCAAGCTGCGCTATCTCGGCGACGCCGAAGGAATAATGATCGAAGAGAAGACGAAGATGCGTCTCGGCGCGACCGATCCACGGCGCAGCGACGGCTTGGCAGTGGGATATTGATTAGTGGCTCACTTAGCCGCACAGGAACAAAAGCTGCTCGCCTGCATTCACTGCGGGTTATGCCTTGAAGCGTGCCCGACCTACGTGATTACCGGCAACGAGAATGATGGACCACGCGGGCGGCTTTATTTAATGCGTGCGGTTGCGGAGGGGCGGCTTGAGAACACGTCGGAAGCGTTTCGTACGCACATCGATCGCTGTCTCGGTTGCCGTGCGTGCGAACAGGTTTGTCCGGCGGGCGTTGAGTACGGCCAACTGCTCGAGCACAGCCGTGAGGAACTGTCCCACGCCCAACCTAAAAATGACTTTACTGACAAGGCATTACGCTTTGCTTTACGGCATTTGTGGTTGTCGCCCACGCGATTGCGCCTGTTCTTTGCGAGTGCCCGCTTGTTTCGCGATCTTGGCTTGCCAGGTCTCTTATTAAAATCAGGACTAGGACGTCTCTTTTCGGGGCGGGCTCAATTTGCCTTGGCATTGCTCGAAAGCTCTCGCTCAATATTCCCCTCACGAAAAAAAATCAATAGCACGCTGCAATCCAAACGCCAATCCCCGTCCGTAAGTTTGTTCACGGGTTGCGTCGGTGAGGGGCTGTTTGCTCGCGTCAATCGCGCAACCGAGCGAGTGTTGCACGCTAACGGTTTCAAGGTGGAGGCACCAAAGCAGCAGGTTTGTTGTGGCGCCTTACACGCGCACGCAGGCGATCTCGAAGGAGCGCGTGAATTGGCGAAGCAAAACATCGCGGCTTTCAACTCGGGTGCGCCGATTATTACTAATGCCGGTGGTTGCGGCGCGATGCTGGCGACTTATGGTCATCTACTGGAAAATGACCAGACCCTGGCCGAAGCAGCCGCAGACTTCAGTCGGCGTGTACGCGACGTGAGTCAGCAACTGCAAACGCTTGGACCACAGTCTGTTTCAAATTCCGCTACTAGCCAATGCGTGACCTATGACACATCCTGTCACCTCTTATACGGTCAACACGCGGGCGATGCATCACAACAGATGCTTCATGCTGCGGTTGGTCCAAACTTCGTTCCACTCGAAGGCACAGAGAGGTGTTGCGGCGCGGCCGGGATCTATAATCTCTTGCAGCCCGAGTTGTCAGGACGCGTGTTGCAGGAGAAACTGGACCACGTACGCGAAACCGGGGCTGCTATTCTCGCCACAGGCAATCCCGGCTGCCAGATGCAGATCGGCGCGGGCGCGCAACTCTCAGGCATGAAGCTGCAAGTTTGTCACCCTATCGAACTCGTCGACGAAGCGTACGCCGAAGCCGGTATTTACGCTGATGGAAAATAAAACTCTCAATCAAACGACGTTGATGATTTTCGCGCCGCTGCTGATCCTCACCGGTATCGCCGGGTTTGTCGTCCCTTACCTCGGCCCAGCCGCCCTAAACTTCCGCGGCCGCCCGCGGCGGGTCCTCTTCTTCGCAGTCAGTCATAGATAGGCCGAAAACGTTAGACAGGATTACAGAATTGACAAGATAGTTTCAAGGGCAAATTGGTGCGCCTCTCCTGCTGCAAAACACATCTTGTAAATTCTGTTAATCCTGTCAAGAAATAACGGTTACAGTCTGGCCGGCGATGAGGGTCAGACGAACGTCGCCGTCGGTGTCGAGGGCGACGAGGTCGGCACGCTTGCCGGGTTCGATGGAGCCGCATTCGTGGTCCATGCCGAGGAGGCGGGCGGGGTTGGTGGAGGCCATGCGGGAGATGTCGACGTAGGAAAGACCTAGCGAATGCATGACGCGAACTGCATTCAGCATTGTGATTACGGAACCGGCGATACTGCCTGAGGCGTTGCTAGTGCGCCCGTTCTTGACAGAAATCGTTTCACCCCAGATCGCGTAATCTCCGTCTCCCTTTCCTGCCGCGGCAATTGCATCGCTGATCAAAGTAATTCCTTGTGCTCCTTTGAGCTTTACCAGGAGCTTGAGCATGAACGGATCGAGGTGAATGCCGTCGGCGATCATGTCGAAGGTGACGTCTTCGTGGGCAAGTCCCCACGCGATGGGGCCGGGACTGCGATGATGAAGCGGCGACATTGCATTCATGAAGTGCGTCATGTGACGCGCGCCTGCGGCGAGCGCTTGATCGAGAAGATCAAGACTTGCGCGCGTGTGACCGATCGAAACTACCCAACCCCGACGCGTCAATTCACGAATAAGCTCAACGCCACCGGCGACCTCCGGTGCAAGCGTAATCATTCGCGCCAGCTCCTCACTCACCGGCAACGAGTCCAGATCCGCGGGATTCGAATACGTCTTGAAGTACTCGACGTGCAGCGCGCCACACTGCGCAGAGTTCACAAACGGTCCCTCATAATGCAGACCCAAGATCCGTGCTCCATTAACCTCCGACGAACGCATGGCTTCTGATACCGCCACCGCTACGCTCGCATAGTTTTCATCCGAACCAGGCACCAGCGTTGGCAACCAACCGGTCACTCCCTGCGTAGCGAGATACGCAGAAACTTCCCGCAACCCACCTTGCGTCGCTTCCATCACGTCGACGCCAACCGCACCGTGAATATGAACGTCGATAAAACCCGGCAGCAGCACCAATCCCGACAGATCAATGACTGTAGCTCCGGCAACGACCGGCGAAACCTCTGCAACCGCGGCAATCAATCCGGACTCAACCACCACCGAGCCTCTTTCCAATACACGGTTAGGCAAAACCACGCGTGCGTTTTCAAGGACCAGCGGCTGTTTTGCTGAATGGGAGTTCATGGTTGAATTAAACCAACAAACAAATCACGGCGAAAGCAAAAAATACCCGCGGCATATTAACCGCGGGTACTTTGTGATGAACGTGATTCAAGGTACTCAATTACATTTGCAACCAGCCGACTATCGGTCGGGTCGTGTTTCGGTTAACCCGGTCCAACACCCGATTGATCGTGGGAGCCGGTTCGCGCACAAGGATCACATCCCACGCCCAACGGCCCATCTGCACATTACGTGTGTCTTTGACCTTCGCCCGGTAGCGAAACTGGTTCCCATGTTGGTCTGGCCGTTTCGACTCCTTATAGTCGCACTCAATTGCCGCCAAACCGAGTTGTCTTAAACCCTGTAATTCATTGGCTTCCGAACGACTATTATGGTTCCGGTCTTGCCATAGCAGCAGATTGCCAAAGACCGCATCTCGTTCGGTAATCAGGCCATCTCCGTTACCACCTTTTGCAGCCGAGTCGTATTCGACGAGCGCGTTGAAACCATTCCTGCCAGTGCCAAACGGTGGTTCGGACTGTGGCGTGAAGTTGCCAAACAACCTAACAGTCGCTGTCAAAAAAGACGAAGCCCGCATTGCCACAGCGCGCAATGCGGGCATCGTTAATAGAACCCCAAAACTGCTAGAAGTTCAGCTTCAAACCAAACTGCATCGTGCGCGGGTCGCGCGTTGCCGTCACCACGCCGAAGTTAGTCGCCGTGATGTTCGTCGAGATGGTCCTGAAGTTCGTGTGGTTGAAGATATTGTACATCTCCGCACGCAACTGCAAATAAACCGACTCGGTGAACCGGAAGTTCTTCGACATTGTGAAGTCGACTCGCTGAGTACCTGGACCATCGACAAGGCCTCGCGCCGCACTGCCCGGAGAGTTCGACAGCCCCGTCGAGCCCGCTCCGGTGTTCGGCGGATTCAATTGGAAGCACTGATTGGTTATCCACTGCAACGTATGCGGCGCGTTTTCGTTTGGATCGCACAACAGATTTGGACGTGCCGCTGGGTTTGCGTTGATCAGACCCAGGCCAGCGAGATCCAAATTCGAGGTGGTCACACTAAACGGAACGCCTGTGTAGACGGTGATGATTCCCGATGCCTGCCAACCACCGAAAGCCTTGCCGACGAAGTCGTTGCGATTGCGCAGGAACGGGATCTCGTAAATGTAGTTGAGATTGAACACGTGACGTCGATCCAATGTAGCGCGCTGATACTCGCTGCGAATGTCATAGCTGTTCTGCGGCGAGGTAGTGCGATCGTTTGGACTGTCGGTCAAGTTCTTGGACCACGTGTAGGCCAATTGAACTTGCGACGAGTTTGCGAAATTGTGCTGCGCCGAAACCTGAAGGCCGTGGTAGTTCGAGTTGTAACGCGGCTGCACCATCGCGATCGACCGGTACCCTTTGAAGGGCCGCAGTTGATCGAGAATCAGCAAATCCGAGAACGCCGTCGTTCCAACTACGTTGGGATTACCCGTTGCGCCGGTCGTGTTGCGAAACGCATAACCGGCCGGTTGACAGCGAACGAGCGTCGGAGCGGGATTCTGTCCGATAAAGCCATTGCCCGGCGCGCACATTGAATTCAAAGCAAGTCCCGGTGGAACTTCGTTGATCTCCGTGAGTCCGATCAGGTGCGTTCCCTTGGAACCGAAGTACCCGACAGTAAACATCGTGTTGCTGTTGAGCTGGTGCTGGAAATCCAGCGACCAGTGCTGCATGTACGGTGTATGGAAGTCGTTTTGCACGGCGCGAAGTCCTTGCACCGTCAAGTTTGTAGGTATGCCACCACCCGGGTTATCGAGGTTAGTGTTTGTAGCGGTTGCGGTTTCCTGGTACGGCGGGTTCAAGCCAATGTCCTGCAAGAACGTTCCCACCAGCACCTGCTCGTGGTAGATGCCATAGCCAGTGCGGATCGAGGTCTTGCCGTTTCCAGTTGGATCCCAGGCAATACCGAAGCGCGGCGCGAAGTCTTTCTTCGAGACGTCGATAACGTACTTGCCATTCGGCGATGTAAGTGGCCGGCAATTGAACTGCGCCGGACCGGTAGTAACGTTTTGCGAGTTCACGATCAGGCCGTTGCACCAGTTGCCCGTTCCCGCAACGCGGTTACCAGCACCGGTAACTTGCGGTGCCTGTGCCGGGTCGTAGAGTTCTGGAACGAACGTCGACAGACGTCCGTTCTTGTCCCACGGCGACGGGAAATACGAATAGCGCACGCCGTAATACACCGTCAGATTGGGCCGCATCTTCCATTCATCCTGCGCGAATGCTTCGAAAGCTTTCTGGCGCAGGTCAGCCGTATAGTCAAAGTGCGCTTGCGAGAATGTTTGCGCGTTGCCGACCAGGAAGTTGGCCCAACGTTGGATGTTCTGATTGTTAGTGTTATTGGTAACACCTGTAACCACAGTGGAGTCGAAAGTGTTGAAGAGTCCTTCGTTGTTACCAGCCAGCGCGTTCTCATTCTTGCGATAAATCGAATAGACGGCGCCATACTTCACTGTGTGGCTGCCATAGATCGACGTGACGTTGCCACCGAAATTGTGCTTGTACGAGAAGTTGTCGTAAGGACCGAAGCTCGTCAGACCGGTGAATCCGTTTCCGGTAACCGTCGGATTACGATCGCGTGTGTTCTCGAACGGCAGAGCGATCGGCACGTTCGTTCGATCCAAAGACAGCAGACCGACGTTGTGGCTGAGAATCGCGCCGTAACCGTATGTGTAGCGGCCTTCCAACACTGTCTTCGGACTAAGCACGTAAGTGGTGTTGAACGTGTGCGTCTTGCCAGGTGAATCGGTGATGGTAGTTGAAACGTCCGGCAGGTTGCTACCGCTCGAGAAGAGTGCGTTTCCATCCACGGTCGGAATCTTATCTTTCTGGAAGCGGTAATAAGCCGTCCAGTTGTCACTAAACGAGTGGTCGATCTTCACAATGGTCTGATCGAAATCGGCGACGTTCGGTACAGCGACGTTGAGATTGAATCCGCCTGCGTTAGGCAATGGCAACTGATTATAGATGCCATTGACGTACGCCTGTGCCACCACGCTGCGCCGATCAGCCGGAATCGGTGTGCCTGCGGGAAGAACAAACTGGTTGCTGCCGGCGACACACGCCTCGCCCGCGTACCTCCGTGCGATACAAACCGGAACCGGGAAGATCCCCTGTCTTAGATTCGCATCAGGTACGGTAACGGTTGCCGGCGCGCCAAAGCGACGGTCACGACGAAACTCCTGCGCGGCGAAGAAGAACGTGCGGTCGAGTTTCTTGAACCAATTGCCGGGCTCTCCTTCACCGAAGTTCGGGACATACACCGGACCACCGAGCGTCCAACCATAGTTGTTATAGCGGAACGGAACCCGGCGCGCTTTGCCGTTTTCGTCTCTGCCAAGCTGCGGATTCGACGACGCATTGGTCAGAAAGTTATTGGCGTTGAATGCTTCGTTGCGAATGAACTCGAAAGCAGTACCGTGAAACTCATCCGTGCCAGAACGGGTGATGACATTGACCTGTCCGCCGCCGCTACGTCCCGACTCTGCCGGGAACAGGCTGCGCAACACTTTGAACTCACCAATCGTGTCCACGCTCGGATACGCCTGAATCGTGATATTGGAACCACGATCGGTAATGTCAGCGCCGTCAACCGTAAACGTGTTCTGACTGCTACGCGCGCCGTTGACCGCGAGATTGATCGTGTTGGCCTGCCCGTCAGGATTCGTGGTGCCCACGTAAACCTGGTCCGCAAGATCGCTGCTGACGCCGGGAGCCAACGCGACGAGTTGCACCCAGTTGCGGTTGTTCAATGAAAGCTCGCGCGCCTGTTGGCCGGTGATCAGAGTCGACGCCGTCGCCGTGGCTAGTTCCACTGCTACTGCATCAGCCTTCACGAGCACCGTTTCCGAGATGTTTCCGGCCTCCAGCACAACGTCGATGGTTCTTCGTTGTCCTACGTCGACCTTGATGTCGTTCTGCAAGGTCTTCTTGAAGTTCGCTGCTTCCACCGAAACAGAGTAAACGCCCGCCGGAAGGTTGGGCACACTGAAATCCCCGTCGTCGTTTGTTTCTACAGTGCGCACAAGAACGTTCTTCTGCGCATCCGTAACAGTGACGGTCGCGCCTTTTATGATCGCGCCGGTTGAGTCCTTTACGTTTCCGGCAAGGTTGCCCGTGATCTCCTGCGCAAAGGCGACACCGCAAAGCGCGAACGGGAGCACCAGCAACAGCATGATGGTCTTGAGCTGAGCGTTAAATTTCATGGGGATAATCCTCTTCTGGTGTTGTAGTGGAAGCGTGCCCTCCGAGTAGGAACGGGCGTTCGGGAGAACCACAATGTGCATGGTCTTTTGCAAGCCGAGTAAAGCGATTGTCGTTGGAAAGAAGGCCGAGCCTCGATAACCGAGTGCGCGTATTCTTACACACGAGTCTATTTATAGCAACAGGACCAAAAGGCATAAAAACAACCAATTTACGTACCCAGGCCGTAGCCACTGCCGCGCAGGGCGACCCCCGGGCGTGCCTCTGTCATTTGACCGTTTGCCAGCACCGTTTCGCCGTTCACGATGACGTAGCTGATGCCGGCGGGAAACTGGTGCGGCTTATCGAACGTCGCCTGGTCAGCGATCGTGTTCTCGTCGAAGATCACGAAGTCCGCGGCGAAGCCCTCGCGAATCAATCCGCGGTCGCGAAAACCAAATGTCTGCGCCGGCAACGACGTCATCTTGCGGATCGCATCCTCGAGCGTGATGAGTTTCAACTCACGCACGTAGCGGCCGAGAACGCGCGCGTTGTTGCCGTAGCCGCGCGGATGCGGCACGCTCTCGTCGACCTGCCGCACGCCGCTGTCCGAAGCGATCATCGTGAACGGTTCCTGCATGATCCGTTTCACGTCGCCTTCGTCCATGCCGTGATAGATCATCCCAGCGCCACCTGCTTCGTACATCTCGAGCATCTGTTCGATCTGGCTAGTGACGTCAGATTTCTTGCGCACGATCTTCGTAATCTCGGCGATCGATTTTCCGTTGAACGATTTGTCAGGAGTGTAAGAGGCAACAACGGCAAAGGAATAGTCTTTGAAACCACTACGCTTCAACGCGTCTTTGGTGTCATCGATCGCTTTCTCGCGTGTCGCTTTATCCGCGAGGCGTTTCTTTGCCTCATCGAAGCCACCAGCGCGAAGCCATGAGGGCAAGCGAGCATCGAGTGACGTTGAACTTGCGGTGTAAGCGTATTGATCCACAGTGACTGAAAGTCCACGTGCACGCGCTTCACGCACGAGGCCGAGCGTCATCGGCGTCTGGCCCCAGAGTTTCTTGTTACTAATCTTGAAGTGTGAGATCTCGACCGGCAGTCCCGCCTGTTCGCCGATCTGAATGCTTTCGCGAATCGCGTCGGCGACCTTGTCGCCCTCGTTGCGCATGTGAGTGGCGTACAAGCCACCATAACGTGCAGCGACGCGAGCGAGCGCGACGATCTCGTCAGTCTTCGCGTAAGTGCCGGGCACGTAAATCAATCCAGTCGACAAACCGACCGCGCCGTCTTTCATTCCCTGCTCAACGACGGCTTCCATTTGCTTGAGCTCACCGGGAGTCGGCGCGCGATCGTCTAAGCCCACCACCTTACGGCGCACGGAACCGTGCGCGATCAGCGTCGCCAGATTTACAGCGAGTGGTTTGTCCTTAATGCGCCCGAGAAACTCGCCGACTTCCGTGGTCGATGAACCACAGTTGCCAGTGACTAGCGATGTGACGCCCATGCGAACGAAGTTCTCAGCCGCGGGCAGGCTGTAGATTGATTCAACGTGCGTGTGAACGTCGATAAACCCGGGGGCGAGAATCTGCCCGCGCGCGTCGATAACTTTAGCGGCGGTATCTGGTGCGATGCGTCCGATCCGAACGATGCGGCCCTGGCGCACGGCAACGTCGCCGCGCACCCACGGGTTGCCACTGCCATCGACGATGCGTGCGTTTGCGATCAGTAAGTCGTAGACGGGTGCGTTGACGCGGGCCTCACTTCGTGGTTGGCCCATCAGGAAGCTGCCAAGCGCAAGTACCATTAAGACAAGCGCGGCAGAGTTATGGAAGAGACTCGCCTTCACTGCTATCAGTTTGTGGCCCCTCGTCTGAATGCGTAATGATTACCGGGTGAAGAATTCAGATTATAGGCCGCAAACTGGAATAATAATAGCTAAAGATTCTTATTCGATTGATAAGGAGTGCTAATGATAGAAATAGGACCTATAAGTCTTTTTACGACTTATAGGTCCTATTGAATGGCGTTAGAAGCTTAGCTTGCCCGAGAGTTGAATGCGGCGTGCGTTGTTCGTCACGCTGTCGTTGATGCGGCCGAAAATGGTCGAGTTGATCACCGCCGTGGGGTTATCAAACGAGGGATTGTTCAAAACATTTCGCGCATCGAGCCGAATGTCGAAACTCACGCGTTCGCCCAGTCTGAACTTCTTCGAAAGCGACGAATCCCATTGAAAATAGTTCGGCGCGATGAAAAAGTTGCGGCCGGTGTTTCCGATCGATCCAGGCGCGGGTGCGGAGAACTGGCTGCGCGTGGCCGCATCGAACCAGAAGTTCCTGCCCGTTTCCAAAACCAGGCGGCCGCTGTTTCGCGTGCAACCGTTGCAGTCAGCCGTGGACTGCACCACGTTGCTGACCGTGTTGATGCCCGAGTAAACCGTGAACGGTCTGCCCGAGGCCCAGAGCACTGTTCCCGCCATCTGCCACCCGCCGATCACGTAGTCAACGACCGAAGGCAAGTCACCGGCAAACTTCCGGCCTTTGCCAAACGGCAGTTCGTAAACGTAGGTACCTTGAAATACGTGGCGCCGATCGAAGTCGGACCACGTGTAGTTCAAATTGCGATCGCGCAGATCGAAAGGCGTACTCGACGCCGCCTGAACCGATCCGGTTGAGACGCCGCTGAGCGACGGATCCCACGAGCGGTTGTCTTTCGACTTCGAAAGCGTGTAAGCAAACTGGAACCCGAGTCCCGCATTGATTCTGCGCTTGAAGATAAACTGAAGCGCACCGTAGTTTGAGTAATCGTTACTATCGAAAACGTTCAGACCTCCGGTGAACTGCGGATACGGCTGCAAGAGAAACGGAAAACCGTTTACATCGAGCAGTCGGCGATTGAGGTTTGCGTTGGTACAGATGCCCGCGGTCACGTCCGCGGCGACACAAGTCTTTTGGGAGACGACCAGAGCGGCGGCGGCAGCACTACCTTGAGTGATGTTTGTTGTGTTCAGAGCGCGGAACCGGGCAGTGCCGCCGTTGTTGGCTGCATTGCCTGACATGAGCAAATTGATCAACGGGCTGTTGTAAGAACTGCTGGCGCGAATCTTGTTGAAGGCATCGAGGAAGTTCGCTTCGCTAAGACCCGGCACACCCGCAAAGATATTCACCTGGTTGACGTTGTAACCGCCGAGCAGATGAACCGCATGCTTGCCGATGTAGTTCACTTCGACAACGTTCTGACCGATCTCGCGCTGGAACGAGAACGACCATTCGTGTACTTGCGGAAACTGTAGATCGGGATCGATCACGCTCGTCGACGCAGTACTGAACGGAGCCGGCTGACGGAGCGCGTCGGGCGTTGACGCAGGCGCGAGGCCGGCGATTACCGGTCCAAGGTTGCGGAAGAGTCCACCACCGGCGCCGAAGTTCGAGTTGGTCGCGGCGGTGTTATTTCCCGGCGTGCTTTGGAAAATAAACGAGCCGAACAAGAACGTGGCGATTCTGTCAGATGCGAGACGGTAGTTGCCACGTATCGAAGTCTTGCCACTCTTGAATGGATCCCACGCAAAACCGACGGAGGGAAGAAACTTGCCGAAATCGCTGTCGAACAGATCGCCTTCAACCCACTTCAAAGTATTCGACGGTGCTGCACCGAGTTTCACCGGCTGATTGGGAACGAGAATCGGGCGGCCATTAACCGATGGCGTCAACTTCGCTTCCCAGCGCACTCCGAGATCGAACACGAGATTCGAACGCGCGCGCCAGTTGTCCTGGAAGTAAAAATCAAGCTCAGTGTAGTTGGCTACGTTCAGCCATCTTGTTCCTGCCGGAGCAAACTGGGAGGGGTTACTCGGATCCAACACGAAAGCCAGCGACACAGTGTTGACTCTGCCGAGTGTGTCCACGATCGTGTTTTGCAATCGAGTGAGGTCGTTGGTGTTGATGCTGGTTGCGCCTGCGGTCGGCAGATTGAAACCAGTGAACCCAGCGACGCCGCTCAACGCCACGACCGGTTCGATCGCCGAACCGGCAACGTTTGAACGATCGTCGCGATGGCGATTGAAGCGGAAATTGATGCCGCCTTTGAGCGTGTGCGATCCCTGAATCGAAGTCGCGTTGTCGATGAACTGAAACGTTCGAACGCCGCGCGCGTTGTAAGAGAAGTTTGTGTTTGGCGTGGCGACGTTGATGAACGAGAACGGTAGGTTCGGATCGGGATTCGGCGTGGCGAAAGTAAAGAAGAATTTGCTGAGGCCGAAGATAAACTCGTTCGTGAAAGTCGGAGTCGGTGACCAGCGCCAGTTGATAGCGAGGTTCTTCGGCGTGCGCGAAGTGTCAACGAAGTTTGGAGTGTCCGGAAAGATCGGGCGGCCGGCGTTGGCCGAGTCGCCGAAACTGCTTTGACTTCCCTGCGCGTAGCGCACGTAAATCAAGCTCTTGTCAGAGACGTTGAAGTCAAACTTGCTGACGAAGTCATACTGCTTTTCGTGTTGCGGCGAAGCGAAGTTGAAACCCGCGGTGTTCAGACCATCACCGGTGGTGAAGTTGTTGGGCAGCGGCATCGCGTTGAGCATTCCGCTCAACGTTGGATCGAGGCCAACTCCAGTCGGATTGGTCGCGATGTTGTATGAAGCGATGCACGGCGAGTTTGTCGGCGGGTTGCCGTTGCAAGGCGGAAGAACCGCAGCGCCCTCGCCGTTGACTGAAGCTGTGCCAGTGCCGGCGGGCGCATTCGCGCGGCCGACGACGTAACGAAACAGACCTTGCCGCGCTGCTTGTGTGTAAACCGTGCGCGTCACCAGCGCCGTGTCGTACGCACGCAGGAATTGCAGATTGACGAAGAAGAACGCTTTGTCTCTCAACCAACTCGCCCGATTCCCTTCACCAAAACCGGGATTGAAGAGTGGACCACCGACGCTGCCGCCGAAGATGTGTTGCACAAACTGGTCCTTCGCCAAGCCGGCGATAGTTACCGGATAGCTCTTCGCATCGAGTGCGGGTGTGCGGTAGTACTCAAACACGTTGCCGTGAAAGTCGTTCGATCCTGACTTCGTCACGAGCGTGACTTGCGCGCCGCTACTGCGTCCGAGTTCTGCGGTGAAGTTACTGGTCACCACCTGAAACTCCTGGACCGAATCAGGATTCGGACGAAGCGGGGTGAAGTTTGAACCACCGGCGGTCGACTCGTTGATGTCGATGCCGTCAAGCGTAA